>JASFVA010000093.1:0-6263 GCA_050050055.1 Nitrospirota bacterium | reverse complement strand
ATCGACCCCACGAAGGTCACGAGGTACGCCCTCCAGAACGCGGCCTCCGTGGCGGCCCTCATGCTCACCACCGACGTGATGATAACCGACATCCCCGAGGATGAGAAGAAGATGCCCGAGATGCCTCCCGGCGGCGGAATGGGCATGTACTAAAAGGGCGCAGCTGGACGAAGTCCCGTCGCGCATTCCGAATAAGGATGAAGAAAGGGGAGCCGGACACCGGCTCCCCTTTCTGTTTTGCAGGGAGAGCGGGCAGCGAAGGGGACCGGGTTATAATAAAATCCCAATGGAAACCACGCTTGACAGTATAGGCGGCATAAAGGTCTACCAGAGGCGCCGGGGCTACCGCTTTTCCATGGACTCGGTCCTCCTCTACGCCTTCGTGGACCTTGAAAGGCCGAAGAAGATAGCCGACCTGGGCGCGGGCTCGGGCGTGGTGGGGCTCCTCCTTGCGAAGAGATATCCCTTCGCCTCCGTGACCCTGGTGGAGCTTCAGGAGGGACTCCACGGGCTTTCGAAGAAAAACATCGGCGCCAACGGCCTGGGAGACAGGGTCGAGGCCGTGAGGGCGGACATCAGGGGCTTTAGAGAGGGCGCGTGCGAGTTCGACCTCGTCGTTTCTAACCCGCCCTTCAGAAGGGGCGGCACGGGGCGGCTCAGCGCCGGGGACGAGAAGGCGAGGGCCAGGCACGAGCTCGAGCTCACTTTGGGCGAGCTCCTGGAGGCCGCCTCCGGGCTCCTCAGGAACAGGGGGAGGTTCTCGATAGTCTATCACCCCGAGAGGCTCGTGGAGCTTATAGACTCCCTCAGGGCCGCCGGGCTCGAGCCCAAGAGGCTGAGGTTCGTCCACGGCAACGTCAACGCCGAGGCAAAGATGGTCCTCCTCGATTCCGTAAAGGGAGGAAGGAGGGGATTGAAGACCGAGAGGCCGCTGTTCGTCTATAGGGCCGACGGCTCCTACCAGGACGAGGTGGCGGGGATTTACGGCCGGCGGGGACCCGGGGCCCGGGACCCCGCTTCGTAAGGGAGCCGGACCGTCCGCGCACATCCTGGGTGTCCTCGTTCGCTGTTGTGATGACGCGGTTCAGCGGGTATAATAGTGGAAATGATCAGGAACTCCTTCTGCATACTCAACGGCATCGGACAGAAGCTGGAAAGGCGCCTCTGGTCCGAGGGCGTGCTGACATGGGACGATTTCCTCGAGGCCGAGGGCGTGGAGTTCATATGCTCGGGCCGGAAAAAGCTCATGGACGACAGCCTGAGCCTGCACAGGGAGAAGCTCGATGACGGCGACTCGTCCTGGTTCGGAGAGAACGTCAAGGGGTGCGAGCACTGGCGCCTGCACTCGATATTCAGGGAGCAGTCGGTATGCCTCGACATAGAGACCAACGGCTACCAGCCCGGGGCGGGAGGGTACGTCACGATGGTGGGCCTCTACGACGGGTTCGACTACCGCTGTCTCGTCAGGGGAGAAAACCTCTCGGCCGGGAGCCTGGCGAGGGCGCTGGCCCCCTACAAGTACCTCATCACCTTCTACGGGGCGGTCTTCGACGTGCCCTACCTCAGGAGGGCGCTTCCCGGGTTCGAGCTCAACGTCCCCCATTTCGACCTGTGCTTCGGGGCGAAGAAGACCGGCCTGAAGGGGGGACTCAAGCGCATCGAGACGAAGCTGGGCATCGAAAGGGACGAAGAGACGCAGGGAATGGACGGGTACGATGCGGTCATACTATGGAACGAGCACCTGAGGGGCAACCCCCGCGCCCTTGAACTGCTGGTGAAGTACAACAGGGAGGATACGGTGAACCTCCGGGGCATAGCCGACACCGTATACTCGAGGCTCAGGGAATCCACCGGGATCGACAGGTACGCGCAGGCCGGGCTGGCCTCGGCCCTTAACTGAGGGGCTCCGGGATGGAAACGACGCTCAAGGAATTTCTCGCGTACCTGGCCGTCGAGAGAGGGCTTGCGAAAAACACCGTGGAGTCCTATGCCGGGGACCTCGGCAAGTTCTCCGCCTTCCTCTCCTCGAGGAAGAAGCGGCCGGGTCGCTTCAAGAGGGAGGACATTGCGGCTTACCTCGACGCCCTCCGGGGGAGCGGCTCCTCCATAGCCAGCGTGTGCAGGAACCTTTCGGCCATAAGGGGCCTCGCCAGGTACATGCTCCTCCAGGGCACGATAAAGGAGGACCCGACGGAAAACATAAGCTCTCCCAGGAGGTGGGAGGCCCTGCCGAAGGCGCTCAGCGTGGAGGAGGTCCGGGAGCTCCTCGGAAGCGCCGGGAACGGGCGCTTCGTGCTCAGGGACGAGGCGATGCTGGAGTTGCTTTACTCCTCGGGCCTCAGGGTGACGGAGCTCGTCTCCCTGAGGGTCTCGGACGTCAATTTCGAGTCCGGCTTCCTCAGGGTCGTGGGCAAGGGCGGCAAGGAAAGGGTCGTCCCGGCCAGCCCCAGGGCGCTCAGGAAGGTGAAGGAATACATCGGCGAGCTGAGGCCGAAGCTCCTCAAGCAGAAGCGCTCCGATTACCTCTTCGTTACCCTGCGGGGCAAGCCGATGACGAGGCAGCGCTTCTGGCAGACCCTCAAGTCCTATGGCGCCCTCGCGGGCGTGGAGCTTTCGCCCCACACGCTCAGGCACTCCTTCGCCACCCATATGCTGGAGGGCGGGGCCGACCTCAGGAGCCTCCAGAAGATGCTCGGCCACTCGGACATATCCACCACCCAGATATACACCAAGGTTTCGATGGACAGGACCAAGAAGGTCTACAGTGAACACCACCCAAGGGGCTAAAACCACTCGGAGGAATCTATGCCTGTAGAACCGCTGAAGCCGGAAGAGCTTTATAAATGCTGCGACCCCAAGACGCTCGAATTTTTCGAGACCACTTCCGACATCGAGCCCAAGGAAGGCACCATCGGGCAGGACAGGGCCCTCAAGGCCCTGGACTTCGGCCTGGAACTCGAAAGCAAGGGGTTCAACATATTCATCCTGGGCGAACCGGGCACCGGGAAGATGACGACCATCAAGAACCTCCTGAAGAGGCGTGCGGCGTCGGAGCCGGTCCCTTCCGACTGGTGCTACGTCTACAACTTCGAAGACCCCGATATGCCCATGGCCATCAAGCTCGACCCGGGCAAGGCCGCGGAGTTCCAGAAGGACATGGACAAGTTCATCAAGTCCCTGCGGGAGGAGATATCAAAGGTCTTCGAGTCTAAGGAGTACGAGAAGCAGAAGAACAGGATAATGGAGGACTTCCAGAAAAAGCAGAAGGAACTGTTCGGCTCCCTCGAGTCGGAGGCCGAGCAGAGGGGCTTCTCCATCCGCAAGACCGTAAGCGGCCTCCTCATAGTGCCAATGAAGAAAAAGGGCGAACCCGTGAGCGAGGAAGAGTTCGAAAAATTGCCCGACGAGGAGAAGGCCCGCATAGAGTCCATAGGCAAGGAGCTCCAGGAGAAGCTCAACGACGTGGTAAGGGGGGTGAAGAACGAAGAGAAGCTCGTGAAGGAGAAACTCGAGCAGCTCGAGCGGGAGGCCGCCCTGGGGGCCGTAGGGCATTACATAGAGGACCTCAAGGAGAAGTACGAGGACAACGAGAAGATTGTCGGCTACCTCGACAGGGTGCGGGACGACATCCTGGAACACATCGAGGACTTCAAGGGCGGCGAGGAGCAGCAGCCCGCCTTGCCCTTCCTGAGGCCCCAGAGGCAGGAGCCGTCGTTCGAGCGGTATGCGGTCAACGTGCTCGTCAACAACAAGGAGACCGAGGGCGCCCCCTGGGTCTACGAGAGCAACCCCACGTACCTGAACCTCTTCGGCCGAATAGAGCACAAGTTCCAGTACGGCATGGCCACGACGGACTTCACCATGATAAAGCCGGGGGCCCTCCACAGGGCCAACGGCGGGTATCTCCTGGTGGACGCCTACGAGGTGCTGAAGAACATATTCTCCTACGACGCCCTCAAGCGGGCCATACAGAACGGGGAGCTCCGCATAGAGGATGTCTGGGAACAGTACAGGGTCATGTCCACGACCACGCTCAAGCCCGAGCCCGTCCCCCTGGACGTGAAGGTGGTGCTTCTGGGGAACCCCTGGCTCTACTACCTGCTTTACAACCTCGACGAGGAGTACAGGGAGCTCTTCAAGGTGAAGGCCGACTTCGACATCCGCATGGACCGGGACGACCCGGCCACGAGGAAATACGCGGAGTTCATAGCCGCCAAGTGCGACGAGGAGAAGCTCCTGCACTTCGACCGCACGGGGGTGGCCAAGGTGGTCGAGTACGGCTGCCGCCTGGCGGGGGAGCAGGACAAGCTTTCCTCCAAGTTCAGCGACGTGGCGGACCTCATCAGGGAGTCCCACTACTGGGCATCGAAGGACGGAAAGAGCCTGGTGAGCGTCGAGCACGTCAACAGGGCCCTGGAGGAGAAGATATACCGGAACAACAGGATCGAGGAGCGCCTGAGGGAGCTCATGGCCGACGGGACCCTCATCGTGGACACCGAGGGGGAGAAGGCGGGGCAGATAAACGGCCTGGCGGTGCTCAGCATGGGCGACTACACCTTCGGGAAGCCCTCGAGGATAACGGCCAGGGCATACGCCGGCAAGGCGGGCGTGGTCAACATCGAGCGGGAGACGAAGATGAGCGGCAAAATTCACGAGAAGGCCATCCTCATAATCTCCAATTACCTCGGAAGCAAGTACGCCGTCAAGAAGCCCATAAGCGTCTCGGCCTCCATAACCTTCGAGCAGCTCTACGATATGGTCGAGGGAGACAGCGCCACCTGCGCCGAGCTCTACGCCCTCCTGAGCTCCCTGGGCGGCGTGCCGCTCAAGCAGAGCATCGCCGTCACGGGCTCCATGGACCAGCACGGCTTCGTCCAGCCCATAGGCGGGGCGGACGAAAAGATAGAGGGGTTCTTCTCCCTCTGCAAGCTCCGGGGGCTCGACGGCTCCCACGGCGTAATAATCCCCAGGAAGAACGTGAAGAACCTTATGCTCAGGGACGAGGTGGTGGACGCCGTAAGGGAAGGCAAGTTCACGATATACCCCATCGACACGATGGAGGAGGGCCTCGAGATACTCACCGGCATGCCGGCCGGCGAGCTCCAGCCCGACGGCACCTACCCCGAGGGGACGGTCAACCACCTGGTGCTGAAGCGGCTCGAGGAGATAACCGAGGCCATGAAGGCCAAGAAGAAGAAGGAAAAGAAAGAGGTCCCGTCGGGCGTGACGAAGGAAAACAGGGAAGAGGAGGAAGAAGGCCCCGGCAAGGAGAACGAGGAATAACCGCGGCGGGCCGCGGGCTTAAATCGAAGGCGCTTCCGGGACTCCGGAAGCGCCTTTTTTTGTTCAGCTCCGCGCAGTTCCTATTCCCAGCTTACTACGTCGGCCTTCTCCCCTTCGCCCCCCTCCTGCTTGTCCGAGCCGAGGGAGACAATATCGTAGTCGCCGTGAGAGCCCGGCGAGGCGTACTTGTAGGGCTCGCCCCAGGGGTCCTGGGGGAGGGCTTTCTTCAGATAAGGGCCGTCCCATCCATCGACCCCGGGGTCGCTCACCAGGGCCTGGAGCCCCTGCGAGGTCTGGGGGTAGCTGCCCGTGTCCAGGGCGTACTGGTCCAGGGCCGCGCCGAGGAGCTCGATCTGGGCCTTCGCGGCCGCCTGCTTGCCCTTGCCCACCTTCGGGAAGAGCCTGGGAGCGACGAGGGCGGCCAGGAGGCCGATAATTATCATGACCACCATGAGCTCCACGAGCGTGAAGCCCCTGGCGTTCCCGAGAATTCTGGTTCCGTTCATGGTCGTTTTCATCAGCCCATTATACACGTTTTGGGGGCCGTTGAGTAGGCCCTCTCGCGCCTTGACGGCCTACAGCGCCCGTGATACGCTCAACTGTGTGGGGTACGAACACCTGGACATCTCCGGGGACGCGGGAGTCAGGGCCACGGGGGGAAGCCTTGAGGAACTTTTCGAAAACGCGGCCCTCGGCATGTACAGCCTCGTCACGGACCCCGAAGGCGTGCGGGAGGAGACGACCATCACCGTAGAGGCCGAGAGCGACGGCCCCGAGGGGCTGCTCGTGAATTTCTTAAACGAGCTGATCTTCAGGCTCGACACCGAGGGATTCGTCGGGAAAAGGGTGAGGGTGCTCCGGATGGGCGAGGAAACGGCAAGGGCCGAGATAGCCGGGGAGGAGTTCGACCCCGAAAGGCACGAAGCGGGCCTCCTCCTCAAGGCTGCCACCTACCACGGCCTGAAGGTGGAGGAAAGGGG
>JASFVA010000092.1:0-6280 GCA_050050055.1 Nitrospirota bacterium | reverse complement strand
GCGAGCCGGAGCTGGCCGGGATATGGGGCGCCGCGGTGGGCTCCTTTTACACCCTGCTGGTGACAATACTCCTTTCCTTCCCCCTGGGTGTGGCCACGGCGGTCTACCTCGAGGAGTTCGCCCCGGTGAACAGGTTCACCGACATGATCGAGGTGAACATCAACAACCTCGCCGCGGTGCCCTCGATAGTCTTCGGCCTCCTGGGTCTGGCCGTGTTCCTGAACTTCTTCGGCCTCCCGCGCTCGGCGCCCCTCGTGGGCGGCCTCGTGCTTACGCTCATGACCCTTCCCACGATAATCATCGCCTCCCGGGCGACACTGAAGTCCGTGCCCCCCTCCATCAGGGAGGCCGCCCTGGGGGTGGGGGCCTCGAAGATGCAGTCCGTGACCCAGCACGTCCTGCCCCTGGCGATGCCGGGGATACTCACGGGGACCATAATCGGCATGGCCCGGGCCCTGGGCGAGACGGCGCCCCTTCTGATGATAGGCATGGTGGCCTTCATCGTGGACATCCCCTCGGGAATATTTGACAAGTCCACGGTGCTTCCGGTACAAATATACCTCTGGGCGGACAGCCCCGAAAGGGCCTTCGTGGAGCGGACGTCGGCGGCGATAATTGTGCTGCTGGCCTTCCTCGTAGTCATGAACGCCGCTGCCGTAGTACTGCGCAGGAAATTCGAGAGGCGGTTTTGAAAAGGGTGGCCGAGGACGATAGGGTCGTTTCGCCGAGGGAGGCCCGGAAGCGCCCGGCCGGGGGCGTAAAGATGGCCTGCGGGGGCGTCAACGTCTTCTACGGCGACAAGCAGGCCATCAAGGACGTTACAATCGACATCCAGGAAAACGTGATAACCGCCTTCATCGGCCCCTCCGGCTGCGGCAAGTCCACCCTTCTCAGGTGCCTCAACCGCATGAACGACACGATAAAGTCCTGCCGGGTGGAGGGGGAGATACTCCTGGACCGGGAGGACATATACGCCGGCAACGTGGACCCCGTCCTTCTCAGGGCGCGGGTGGGCATGGTCTTCCAGAAACCCAACCCCTTCCCCAAGTCCATCTACGAAAACGTGGCCTACGGCCCCCGCATCCACGGGCTGGCCGACACCAAGGGCGAACTCGACGAGATAGTCGTAAGCAGCCTGGAGAGGGCGGGGCTTTTCGGAGAGGTCAAGGATATCCTCGACCGCCCCGGCACGGGCCTTTCGGGGGGCCAGCAGCAGAGGCTCTGCATCGCCCGGGCCATCGCCGTGGAGCCCGAGGTGCTACTCATGGACGAGCCCTGCTCCGCCCTGGACCCCATAGCCACGGGCAAGATAGAGGAGCTCATGCTCGAGCTCAAGGAGCGCTACACCATAGTGATAGTCACCCACAACATGCAGCAGGCCGCCAGGGTATCGGACTACACGGCCTTCATGTACCTCGGGGAGCTCGTCGAGTTCGACGAGACAGACTCCATCTTCGTCAACCCCTCGAACAAGCTCACCGAAAACTACGTGACGGGGAGGTTCGGCTGATGCTTCTGAGGAGCGCCGAGATAGAATACCTCAAGGAGCTGATACTGAGGATGGCCTCCATGGTGCAGGGGGCCATAAAGGACTCCGTCCACAGCCTCGTGGAGCGCGACTCGGACCTCGCCCGGCGGGTCATAGCCGGAGACCACCAGATAAACGCCCTGGACGTGCAGATAGACGAGGAGTGCATCAAGCTCCTGGCCCGCTACCAGCCCATGGCGGGCGACCTGAGGGTCATAACCACGGCCATGAAGGTGACCACCGACCTGGAGCGCATAGGGGACAACGCCGTCAACATCGCCGAGAGGGCCCTGGACCTCAACCGCGAGCCCCTCCTGAAGCCCTACATAGACGTCCCCCACATGAGCCAGATAGCCCAGGGCATGATCAGGGACACCATAGAGGCCTTCGTGCGCTACGACAAGAAGCTGGCCATGGACGTCATCGTGCGCGACGACGAGGTGGACGACCTCACCGAGGCCGTCTTCGAGGAGTTGGTAGCCATCATGAGGCGCGACCCCGAGACCATCGACAGGGCCATACAGGTGACCTACGTGGCGAAGTACCTCGAGCGCATCGCCGACCACGCCACCAACATCGCCGAGATGGTCATATACATGATAGAGGGCAAGATAGTGCGACACATGGAAATCCACAAGGGAGAGGCGTACTCGCCTCCCGAGTCCGAGTAGGAAGCCCCGGCCCTTTTCTCTCCCTCTCGACGTCTCCTTAAATGTCCGCCCCCCGCTTTCTCCTTCCCCGGGGCGGGCGGAGATCCTTCAGGCAATCCATGGGCGCATCGGCTTCGAAAAGGCGGCTCGTCTCTTTCGTCGCTCTTCGTTTGAGGATGCCCTCGGGCCTTGCGCCGCCGGGCCCGTTTACGTGGAGTGCGGGAAGGGAAGAGGGCGTGTTTGTTGCTTGTTAGTTGTTGAAAATAATTTCTTCGTGCAAGTATAATCAATTTAGTGCCAGGGGGAAGTCCGTACGGGCGTGTGCAAAGGGATGGTTGTGCGATGGGGTTTCCCTTCTCGTTAACCATCTCGTTTGTAGGGTCAGGGAGTTTGCGGCCTTGAGCCGCCGTGGCGGCGCGGCATGTCACGGCTCCCGTCCGCTTCACCACCGATTGCATGCATCCCCTGGGTCGACACCTCAGTCTGAGTCGCGAGATGTCTGAGCCCTGCGCACTTTTCCGCGTTCAAAGGGCTATTGCGGCGCCGTCGGGCGCGGGCGAAGGGAGTGCCCGGCTGAGGAGAAGAACCTGAGGGATGTGACCGCCTGGGTAGCGGATAACCTTAGGGGGACGTTAAAGGCCAAGTGATATTTCTGCACATAAAAAGGCTCTGGACCGGGTGGCTCGTTCTTGCCGGCCTGCTCGCCCTGGCGTGGTCGCCCCAGGCGGCTGAGGCCAGGCAATACCCGGACTGCCTCCAGTGCCACAAATACATGGCAACGGAGGCCGTGGTGCACCCCGCCCTCGACATGGGCTGCGTTTCCTGCCATGTGCAGCCCCACGTGAGGCACCCCGAGCACAACAAGGGCCTATTTGCCGAGGGCGCCGACCTGTGCTGGGGCTGCCACGACAGCGCCGGGTTTTCTGCCAAGGACGTCCATCCCCCCGTGGCGGGCGGCGAGTGCCTCCTGTGCCACGAAATACACAGTTCGAAGAACGCGAAACTCCTCAGGAGCCCTCCCCCCGGCCTCTGCTTCCAGTGCCACGCCGAGGAGTCGTTTAAGCGGGAGAATCAGCATCCCCCGGTGGCAGCTGGGATGTGCACGGAGTGCCACGACCCGCATAAATCGGAGGCCCGCAAGCTGCTCAGGGCCTCCATCCCGGAGGTCTGTTTCAAGTGCCACGCCAGGGACGGTTTCCTCGGGAAGGAGTTCGTCCATCCCCCGGTAAATCCCGAGGCCATGGCGGGCTCCTGCGCGAACTGCCACGACCCGCACTCGAGCGACGGCGAAAAACTGCTGCTCGCCTCCCCGCCGGACCTCTGTTTCGTCTGCCACGACCGGGGGATGTTCAACAAAAAGTCGCAGCACCCGCCCGTGGCCGCGGGCATGTGCACCTCCTGCCACGACCCCCACGACTCCGACAGCGGGAAACTCCTCTCCACAAGCACCCCCGAACTCTGCTTCAACTGCCACGGCAAGGAGATGTTCTCCGGCGAGGTCACTCATCCCCCCGTGGCGGCGGGCATGTGCGCCTCATGCCACGACCCCCACAGCTCCGACGCCCGGGGCAGAATGCTCAGGCAGGACGTGCCCGAGCTCTGTTTCGGATGCCACGACCGGGGGATGTTCAACAAAAAGTCGCAGCACCCCCCGGTGGCCCAGGGCATGTGCGCCTCGTGCCACGACCCCCATAGCTCCGGGGAGGGCAGGCTGCTTCTTGCCGAGGTCCCCGAGCTCTGCTTCGGCTGCCACGACCGGGCCGCCTTCCAGAAGGACGACGTCCATCCCCCGGTGGCCGCGGGCGCGTGCCTCTCCTGCCACGACCCCCACAGCTCCGAGGCCTCGGGCAACCTGCTCCTGGCGGATGCGCCGGCGCTTTGCTTCAACTGTCACGACGGAGGAAAGTTCGGCGGCAGGAAGGACGTCCATCCTCCGGTGGCGGCGGGCATGTGCACCTCCTGCCACGGCCCGCACTCCGAGGACGCGGGGAAGCTCCTCGTGGCCGCCCCACCGGGGCTCTGTTTCAACTGCCACGCAGAGGGGAAGTTCGAGGGCCGGTACGTCCACCCTCCGGTGGAGGCCGGCATGTGCACGGGCTGCCACGAGCCGCACCAGAGCGACACGGGAAAGCTGCTTCTGTCCGAACCGCCCACCCTGTGCTATAACTGCCACGGAACGGGGATGTTCCAGGGGGAAAACCCGCATCCGCCCGTGGCGGCGGGCATGTGCACGGCCTGCCACGGCCCCCATGCCTCCCAGAACCCGGCCCTTGCGCTTCTTCCGATAAACGACGTATGCCTCGGATGCCACCCCGACATGAACAGCGGCAACCATGTGGCGGGCACCTTTTCTGCGACGGGGCATCCCCTGAAGGACAGACCCTACACGGGGTCGAAGTACGGGCAGCTCTCGTGCGCGAGTTGCCACAATCCCCACGGCTCGGATTACATGAAGCTGTTTCGATTCCCCGCGGAAGACGCCTTTGACATATGCGTCAACTGCCATCCAAATACCCGTGCCGGTGGCAAGTGGTGACAAACTGCACGGTTCAAATGGTAAACCATAGCTCTGGCACTTTTCTTGCACAAGTTTTATCGCATATTTGCGGTTGGGCGACAGCGTAATGAAAATGAATATGACACCAAGAATAGCGTCCCTGCTTCTGGCTTTCGTCGTACTGCCGGTGATTTTCTCCACGGCGGGAGTGGGCCGGGCGTCGATAGTGTCCGACCAGTGCGATGTCTGCCACAGCCGTTTCGCGGGAATGACGGAGGAGTCGGACGAGGAGGCGCAGTACGAGCAGAGGAACTCCCATTGCGTCAACTGCCACACGGGCTCCGGGGCCGAGACCATCAAGGAGACGGCCGGCGCGAGGGTCCCGGTGGTCCATAGCCTCGCCGCACCGGGCTATGCCTTGGCGGGAGGCAATTTCCACGGCGTGGCCCGGAGGGGCGGCGACAGGATGGGCCACAACGTAAGCGGCATCGCCGCCCGGGACGCCACCAACGGTTCGACGCCTCCGGGCTACGACAGGGAATTGGACCCCTCGAAGATAGGTTATAACCGCAACAGGCCCCTCTTCTGCGCGGGCTCTAACGGCTGCCACGGCGACAGGAACGTCAGAGACCCCCTGGGGGCTGTCATGGGCGCGCACCACGCCGTGGACTCCCCCGTGGACGGAAGCACCACGGCCATGAGCTACAGATACCTCAAGAACACCGCCCTGGTCAACGGGGTGGTGGGCCTCGAGGACGACGACTGGGGGAGGACGAGTTCTCCGGAGGACCACAACGAATACTTTCCCTCGATAAACGAATTATGCTCCAGCTGCCACGGCGACCTCCACGGCAGCAAGGCCGGGGGCGATAGCCCGTGGTTCAGGCACCCCACGGGGGTCGTCCTGCCCGCAAGGGGCGAGTACGTCGGCTATAAGGCCTACAGCACCGACGCGCCGGTGGGCAGGAAGAAGGTCCCGGAGGCCCCGGGCGGCGAGGTAGAGGCGGGCGCGGACGTCGTTCTCTGCGTCTCGTGCCATCTGGCCCACGCGGGGCCCTACGCCTCGAGCCTGAGGTGGGACTACGACAAAATCTTTTCCGGAGAGGGGGAGGGCGGTTGCTTCATATGCCATACTTCGAAAGCCGGGGAATAGCCGCTACCGCAGAGCCCTCGGGATCCGCGGTCAAGCGCCTGTGCGTCCTTGCCGGCCTCCTGGTCGTCTTAGCGCTTCTGGCCTTTCTTCCGGCGTCGGTCTCGGCCACCGTGAAGGGCAAGTGCAAGGACTGCCACGCAATGCATTCTGACTCCCCGTCGCCAGAGCTGACGAGGGGCGGCTGCATAGGGTGCCACGCCCTCGACCCGGCCGGGACCAGAAGTATCGTAGTAATCGGGAACTCCCCGGTGCCCCAGGTGCTGCACCACATGGAAAACGGGGACCTCGCGGGGGGGAATTTCTACTACGTGGCCGACGCCTATAATCCGGAGTACGGCAAGGGGCACAACGTGGCGGGCATCTCCCAGCTTCAGCCCCCGCCGATGGACGAACCCCCGGGGTTCATCGGGAGCGTCTTGATCCCTGGAGGTAAGGGCCCCACCCGCTGGCTC
>JASFVA010000091.1:0-6373 GCA_050050055.1 Nitrospirota bacterium | reverse complement strand
AAGAGGGGCTTTCCCTGGAGACCCTGGAAAAGGACCTCATCAGGCAGGCCCTCGAGCGGGCGAACAACAACAAGACCGTGGCCGCGAAACTCCTGAACGTAAGCTACGATTCCCTGCGATACCAGATAAAGAAGCACGGCCTGAAGTAGGACGCGCGCGGGCAGTCACCGGGCAAGTCCGCAACGGCACGCCGATAGCGTGGCGCGGTTTATCGAGGGGGCGCGCGCTGCTTAAGTGGTTCCGGTTCGGGGCCGGAAGGGCCGAGTTTGCTACTGCTCGGTTATGGTCTTGGACCGCTTGCGGGTATCTTCGATGACCTTCTGGGCGACGTCCTTTATCTGCTGCAGGCTGAAGGGCTTGGATATGAAGTGATAGGCGCTTTCCTCGATGGTCTGCTTCATGGTGTCGTCCAGGTGGCTCCCCGTCATGATGGCGACTTTGGTTTCCGGGGAAATCTTGTTTATTTCACTCATGACCTCGAGCCCGTTCATGTCGGGCAGCAGGTAGTCCAGCAGACACAGGGCGTAGTGGCACGAGCTGACCTCCTCGAGGGCCTCGGTGGCGGTCCCAACGGTCTTGACCTCGGCCCGGTTGCTGAGAGCCCTTTCAATCGAGGAAAGTATGAAGGGCTCGTCGTCTACTACCAGTATTTTACACATCGGCTATTTCCTTGGCGATTTCCTTATTATCTAATAATACCAATCTCAGTTGTGAGTGTCCAAGTAAAAAACATTCGGATGCTACAAGAATTAATGCAAATTATATACCACTTATAATTGAGACAACCATGGGAGAATAATCAAGATAAACAAGGGGTAAGCCAGCGGTCCCGCTATCGGGGAGGCCTGGTTTCGGTGGTTAAATCACCTACTTACCAGTGATTTCGCCAAATCTATCGGCAGGACCGCCGAAGTTTCCCCGGGAAACCGGGCCCATGTCCGGGAGGCGCATCGAATTGAATACCTTTACCGGTTGTGTTGGCTCATGGGCGGAAGTCCGACGCGGTGGACCGGTCTCAAGCCACCTGCGCCACGGCCCCCCTGCCTGAGGTTTCGGTGCTCGCCCCCGGCCTCGCGACTTGCCGGGATCCCTTAAGATCCGCCTTTCCAGGGGGAGGGCGGAGCCTGCCGCGAAGTCCCTCAATACTCTATTCCCCTTCTGGCATTGGAGCGGGCTCCCGCGGGGCGCTTGACCTCGCGCACCTCGACCACGTGGTCCGCGCGGTCTACGAGGCTCTGCGGCGCGCCCCTGCCCGTGAGGACGAGGTCGAGGCGGCCGGGCTTCTTCTCCAGGAAAGCCAGCGCTTCCTCCTCGGTCAGGAGCCTTTCGGCGAGCAGGCAGTTGAACTCATCGAGCACCACGAGGTCGTACTCCCCGAGCCTCCGCCCTATGTCCGCGAGGGCATCCAGGGTCTCATTTCTTATGGAGGCCCGGTCGGCCTCGGGGTGAAAATAGGGCGAGAGCACCTTGCTGAACCTGAGGACCTCGACGGAAAGCCTCCGGAGAAGTTCTCCCTCTCCCCCCGGAGACTCTTTCATGAACTGGGCGAAGAGGACCCTGAAACCCCTGCTCCTGGCCCTTATGGCGAGCCCCACGGAAGCGGTCGTCTTGCCCTTGCCCTCGCCTGTATAAACATGTATCAGACCCTCTTTCATCGGTATATTTAATCACAGGGCAGTGGAAATATCAATTTGGCTAACGCTTCGAATAACATGAAAAATTGCATGGCGTAGGCCGTGCAACCAGTGCCGCGTCGCTATAGTCGACCCGCTCATGTTGGGGGGGCGGGAGCGCTGGGGATAAAGGGGGTTAAAGAATATCCTAAGGGCCCTGCATCCCCGGACGGGCCTTGCCCTCCGCGCTGCACACGGCGTCCATGAGCTTTTCCTCCAGCCCCGTGGAGACCCTGTCCCACTTGCCCTCGAAGGCGGAGTCGTAGTCCATTCCCCCCGTGCAGGGCGGTCCCTTGAGGCTCATGGAAATCCTCTTTATTAGGCCCCCCTGGCAGTCCAGCTCGTCGACGAAATACATCCTGGCGTCGGTCTTAGCGCTTACGTATTTCATGGTGACCCTGACCCTCGAGCCGTCCAGGTGCTCGATGGAGCCTGAGTCTATGTAAGTGCGGTTGCCGCCGGCGTCGGTGTTTATGAGCTCCCATCCGCCTTCCCCGGCGGACGGGCCCGCCGCGGCGAGGGCCGGGCACAGGCATATCAGGAAGGTGGCGGCCAGCGCCTTAAGGTTCAGTGCCATTTAATCCGAATACCGTCCCGTCTTTCCGCGGGGAGGGGGCTTATTATTGCCCCCTCCCCCAAGGTTTGGCATCAGTGGCGGCCCGGGTCGAGGACCGAGCCGCGGTTCGACCATATTATGTAGGCCTCGAGGGCCTTCATGGCGTCGGAATCGGCGTCTATCTTTTCCCCCTCGTTGGGCTTCTCGATGCACCAGTTTATCATGTCCCTCAGGGTGGCGAACTCGCTCATCTGCTCCTGGAACTTCGGGAACTCGTGAGGATGGGTGTCCGAGGCGAAGGGGTGGCACATGGCGCAGGCCATGCCGGTCCGCGAGAGGTTCACGCCCATCTTCTCCTGGGTGGCCGCGTCCCCGTGGAACAGGAGGTCGCCCACGCGCACCTGCTCCATGAAGAGATCCTCGAACAGCTTGAGCTGCTCTTCGGTGTGGCCGGCCTTGTGGGCGCTGACCATGCCCGCACCCAGCAGTACGAGGCAGGCCGCCGCAAGCAGCAAGTATGTCTTTTTCTTTTTCATATCGTCCTCCGGAAATCTATTTTATTGGTTTCGCCTTCTGTTACTCGACCTCGTACTGCCACATCTTGTCCGCGATGCGGGGGCTCAGCCTCTGGTTCATGTTGTCGCCTGTGCCCGAGTCCACCGCCTTCTCGGCGAATATGTCTTCGTCCTTCCGCCACATCACGTATTTGTTTTCCACCTTCATGTCGGGGGTCATCTTCAGCTTGCTCCAGCCCACGCCGTCGAAGTGGTCGCCGGGGTCCACCCTGACCATGGGCTTGGTGAGCTCGGGCACACCCTGGGGCGGATAGGGCCAGTTCCAGGCCGTGGCCAGCATGCCGATGGAGCGCATGTTGCCCACCTCGTTGTAGAGGACCTGGTGCGTGTGGCCGTGGACGTTAGTGACGTTCTGGTAGGGCCCGAGTATCTCGTGGACCTCGCGCCAGTCGCGGATCCAGAAGTTCCACGGCGGGTAGTACTCGTAGAGGGGGTTGTGGGAGAAGAGTATCACGGGCTTGTCCTTGGGCCAGTCCGAGAGCGTCTTGCTGAGCCAGTCGCGCTGCTCGCGCCCGAGCCCGGACCAGGGACCCGCCACCGAGCCGTCGAGGGTGGCCATGTGCCCCATCCTCTCCTGGGGCGACATGTTCTTCGCGCTCCAGTAGTCGGGGGCGTGCCCCACGGTGTCGAGGCCGATGATCCTCACCCCCTTGTGGTCGAAGCTCCAGTTGGGCTTCCCGAAGAGGTCCATCCACTTCTTTCCGAGGTCCAGGTACCAGTCGTGCTCGCCCGGTATGTAGTACTTCTTGACCTTGATGGGCTTGAGCAGTTCCACCCCCAGCTCGAGCTCCACCGGGTCGCCCAGCTGGGCCAGGTCTCCCCCGTAGAGGAGGAAGTCCGGGGCCGGGCTCATTTCGTTTACGTCCTTTACGGCCCTCTTCAGCTTCTCGATGAAGCGCGTGTTCAGTTCCCTCGGGTAGAGGTGGCTGTCGGAGATCCACGCGAAGCTGAAGGAGCTTGCCCCGAAGGCCAGGTCTATCCTGCTGAATACCGGCAGAACGCCGTGCGCCGCCGCTCCGGCGGCGACGAAGGTCGTGGCCCGCAGGAAGTCCCTTCTGCTGAAGCCCGGCCGGCCTCCTTCAGAGCCTGAAGCCCTGTTTTTTACGTCTTTGTCTGCCATAGCGTCCTCCTTGATGCATTATTTCTTGAGTTCCACCTCAAGGTTCACGGTCTCTCCCGGCTTCACGGTGACGGTCTTCTCCATGATGCCGGCCCCTTCCTGCCATATGAGCACGGTGTGCTCCCCCGGAGGGACGCCCTCGATGGCGAAGGTGCCGTCCTCGGCCGTGATGTCGTAATAGGGGTTTTCCACCACGTACATCCAGCCCCGCATCCAGCCGTGGGAGTCGCACTCCACTCTTACCTCGCCGGCCTGCTTCAGCCTCTGCCTCACCTTCATCCCCTTGATGGGCAGGGCCACGTTGAAGGCCGTCTTCTTGCCGTAGAAGCCGTGGGTGTTGTGGAGGGTGTCGTCGGAGTTATGGACCTCCACCGGCCCCTTCCTGGCCACCTGCACGTGGGGGTGGAACCTGCAGTCCCTGTTGTCGATGACGGCCGGCGTCTCGGGCCTGTCGAAGGCCTTGCCCGCTTCGACGTCCTTTATGTAGACCACCACCTCCTTGACGCCGTTGCCCGGCCCCACCTTTATCAGCGGGTCCTCGCGGACGCCGCCGCAGATGTCCATGTCCTTTGTTGGCACGACCTTCCTCGTGGGGACCGTGCCGGTGTAGGTTATTTTCCCTTTAAGGGCGCCGCCGTTTTCGACCTTTGCCTCCTCGTAGGCAAAGCCTGTGTCCGAAAACATCATAGACATTGCGAGCACGGCGGCGAATGCGATAACGCCATATGTTTTTCTCATTGCCAGTTCCTCCTTGCTCCAGAAGCTTTCTCCGGTTCAGTATCCTATGCCGGGGCCGAGGCCTCCCCAGAACTTGTACAGGTAATACGCGCCCCATGCCACGAGCGCCAGGCACATTATCAGGAACCAGAGCGGGACCGCCCTCTTGTTCTCCTCTATGCCGGTCTGCTCAAACGTCTCCTTCTCCATCTTCCAGCTCCCTATCCAGTATTCTGTACTTGACGTCCTCGGCCTCGTCGAGGTGGCCGCTCAGGGCCGACCACACGAAGATGCCCAGGGCGCCCAGCCCCATGCAAAGGGCAATCAGAAACTCGTAAAAGACTACTTCTCCGCCCATGTCGCCTCGTCGGAAGAAAAACTCAACACGAAGTACGAAAGCGCCCAGCGGTCCTCCTCTTCGGCCAGCACCGGCCCGTAGGAGGGCATGGGAGTGCCGCTCAGGCCCGTCATGAAGGTCCTGTAGATGTCCTCCGGCCTGGGGCCCACCTTGAATATCCCCCTGGTGAAGTCCGTGGGCAGTATCCTGTCGCCGAAGTCGTCCGTGAGGTACGGCGCCGAGGGGCCGTCGCCCCCGCCGCCGTCACCGTGGCACTCGGCGCACCTGAGCTTGTCGTAAAGTTCCCTGCCCTTCTCAAGCAGGGCCTCGTCGGGCCTGGGCGCCTCGGGGACGTACACCGGGGGCTCAGGGGGATACTCCTCGAAATCCGACGAGAAGGTCTTTATGAACTGCACCAGGTCCCACCTCTCGTCTTCGGGCAGCGTGAACCAGGGCGGCATGGCCGTGCCCCGGACGCCCGTGGTGATGGTCCTGTAGAGGTCGGAGTCGAGGGGCACCGAGCCGCTGGGCGTGGTCCGGAACTTGAAGGTCCCCGAGGTGAAATCCCTGGGCTTTGCCCTCACGAAGAACCCTGCCGCCTGGCCCTTGCCGTCGCCCTTTTCGCCGTGGCACCCCTGGCACCTGAGCTTGTAAGCCTCCCTGCCGCGCTCCACGGCCTCCTCGCTACGCAGAGGGGCCGAGCCCGCGGAGACTATCTGGTAGGGGAACTTGTCCCGCCACTTGCCCCGGTTCATGCCCAGGTTCTGGACGAAGGCTATCAGGGCCCTGCCCTCGGCGTTGGGGACGAACTCGGAGCGGACGCCGAGCTGTTCGCGGAGGCCCTGGGCGTTCCGTTCCTCGGGCAGCCGGGCCTCGCCCTGCTGCTCTCCTTCTTTCCCCTGGTGTTTTTCGAAGAGCCAGGGGAACTTCGGCATTATCGAGTCCGGGACGACGAGCCTGGCGTCGAAGAAGTGGGCCCTGTGCCAGTCGTCCCCGTACTTGCCGCCGTCGCGCGTGAGGTCGGGGCCTATCCGCCTGGTGCCGAAGGTGTGGGGCACGTCGTAGGCGTATTCGCCCACCTGCGAGACCGGCCCCCAGCGCCTCTGCTCGCCGGCCACGGGCCGGACGTACATAGAGTGGCAGTACCAGCAGCCCTCCCGGATGTATATCTGCCTGCCCCGCCTCAGGAGCTCGTCGTAGTCCGAAGCCTCCCCCGCCACGTCCTCAAGCTCCCCCAGGCCGGTCCTCACGGTCTTTGTGACCTTAACCACCCTGGTCTCCTTCATCGCCGCGGGCAGGAGGCCCTGGATGACTATAGCCAGGGAGATGAAGGCGAACCCGGCCACGAGGGCTATGAGCTTGGCGTTCCTCACCGCTCGCCCCTCAGGAGGTTTA
>JASFVA010000090.1:0-6391 GCA_050050055.1 Nitrospirota bacterium | reverse complement strand
CGCAGACGTACTTGCAGAAGGTGTGGCGCACCAGGACGAAGGTCGTCAGCATGTAGACGTAGACGCCGGCCACGCCGGCCTTCATGCCCGGGGTGAAATCGAGGGCGAGGGCCCTGTGCCAGACGGTCTCGGGGGCGATGAAGTACCCCATGAGAAAGAGCGCCGCCAGAGGCGGGATGATTGCCACGGAGGCCGCTGCGAGGGCGCCGTAGCGCAGCCTCTGCCCAAGCGGAGGCCTCGCGGCCCGCGCCTCATTCCTCCCAAAGAGGCTCTTCCTTCCGAGGACCTTTTCCGTCAGGTGGTCTGCGTACTCGAAGAAAGCCCCCTCCGGGCAGAGCCACCCGCAGAAGAACCTGCCGAAGAGGGTCCCGAGGAGGGGAAATATGCTAAGCACCACGACCCAGGGGAGGATGGCCTTGAGGAAGAACCGAAGCGCCACGTGCGCGGCCCCTCCGGCCGAACGGTCGAGGTAGAACCCCTCCTTGAGGCCGAGCTCCCAGACCCCTCCGAGGAGGTAGAGCTCCTTCGCCGCCACGTCGTAGCGGAGGATGTCGAAGACCGGCAGGAGGGCTATGACCAGCATGAAGGCCGCCTGGGCGGCCCGTCTCTTTGCGCGCATCCCGTCCATGCCTATATTTTCACATGCGGGCAGGGGGCAGCGCTATGAGGGAAATCATAGGTTTGGGGGGCCGCCCGGAAGGGCGGCCCCCCAACGGAAGTGTGCGATTTATCAGGATTCAGCCGGCCTCTCCAGGGGCTCCTTGCCCAGCTTGAAGAAGTCGTAGACAAAGAGCCAGGTGCCGTAGAGGAACCCCACTCCGAAGATGGCCCTGAATATCCAGAACCACATGTTGTAGTTGGCCTTCACGGTCACGTAGTCCAGCCCCAGCAGGCGCTCCATGTAGGTCTGCACCATGCCCGCGCCGGTTATGGTCAAGACGATGAAGACCATCGAGACGGTCATCCACCAGAAGGCCTTGTAGCCCCGGGCGGTGTTGAACTCCTCGGCCCCCCTTATCTTGGGCAGGGTGATGTAGATTATGGCTATCACCAGGAGAACGTAGGCGCCGTAGAAGGCCAGGTGCCCGTGGGCCGTGGTTATCTGTGTGCCGTGGGTCCATTTGTTCACCTGCGGAAGGGTGTGTATCACGCCCCAGAGTCCGGCGCCCACGAAGTTGAATATGGCGTGGGAGGTGGCCAGGAAGAGCCCCAGGCGGTTAGTGACCACCCGGTGGTGCCGCGTGGTCCTGAAGGCGTCCCAGACCATGAGGAGGAGGGGGACCGGCTCGAGGGAGCTGAAGATACCGCCCACCCAGAGCCAGTAGCGGGGCGTGCCTATCCAGTAGTAGTGGTGGCCCGTGCCGAGTATGCCGGTGAAGAGCACCAGGGCGACCTCCACGTACATCCATCGTTCGAGCACCTCGCGCTTCGCGTTGGTGACCTTCATGAGCATGAAGGCCAGGAGCGCGCCGGCTATTATCTCCCAGGCGCCCTCGACCCAGAGGTGCACCACCCACCACCACCAGAACTGGTCCTTCACCATGCTCTTGGTGTAGAACATCCCGGGCAGGTACATGAGCGCCAGGAACGTGAGCCCGCCGAGCAGCGTGCCCTGTATGCCCGTCCACCTCTTGCTCTTGAACATGGTCATGAAGTTTATGACCAGGAAGAGTATCACCGAGGCGGCTATGAGGAAGTCGGCCCAGCGGGGGGCCTCGATGTACTCCCTGCCCTCGTTAAGGAGCGTGGTGCCCGCCACGAACCGGTTGGCCTGGGGGTCGAGCCCCATCCAGATGTAGCCCAGCACCACCGCCGAGACGGCCACCACCGTGGCCCAGAACTGGAAGTGCGCCAGGGGCAGGGCCCAGAGCTCGCTCTCCGATTCCTCGGGAACAACGTAGTACGTCGCCCCCATCAGCCCCACCAGGAGCCAAACCACGAGGGCGTTTATGTGGAGCGTCCTCATCGTGTTGAAGTTCAGTACGAAGAAGTCCGGCCAAATGAACTGAAGTGCCGCCACAATGCCCACCGCCACCTGGACGAGGAACAGTATGACGGCGAACATGTAAAAGTTTCGTGCTATCTTCTGGCTTTGATATTTCATTCCACCACCTCCTACTTAAGGGACATCATGTAATCCGCCAGGGCGTCTATTTCGGCCTGGCCCAGGTGCCCGTAGGCGGGCATGGCCGAGTTCGGAACGACGCTCTGCGGATCCATGAGGTGTTCAACGTGCCACTGCCTGTCGTGCTTGGCGCCCGCCCTGTCGAGGGGAGGCCCCGAGGTGCCGCCCACGCCGCCTATCATGTGGCAGGCGGAGCAGCCGTTTTCCTGGTAGACCTCCACGCCCTTGGAGCGCGCCTTCATCATCGAGGCCAGCACCGGCTCGGGCGGCCAGTCGTTGGTGTCGACCTTCGAGGTCCAGTCCAGGAAGGCGATTAACTTTTCGGCCTCGTCCTCGGTGATCCCCAGGTTTGGCATGGCCGCGGCAGCGTTGACCCCCCTGGGGTCCATGAGGAACCTCTTGAGGTAGCCCCTGGGCTTGCCCACGGTCCTCTTGGTGAGGTCCGGCGCGAAGTAGGAGCCGTTTCCGAGAATGGTGTGGCACCCTATGCAGTCGTACTTGTGCCAGAGCATCTTGCCCTGGTTCACTTCCTCCGTTATCTCCGGAGCCCTCTCGTCGAGCTTCTTCATGGTGTCGAAGGTCAGACCGAGAAACACGACGAAGAAGAAGAGGCTCCCGAAGATGAAAAGGTTTCGCAAAGCCTTTGTGCTCATCCTGCACCCCCTTTTCGGCTATTGATCGATTGAAAGCGATAAAAGTTCCGCCTGAAGAAATTTTGCCCCTCGAGGGGGCTCAGCCGCCATGATTAAAATCACATGATTCAAATCATACATACAGCAAGCGGATTGTCAAGTGCCCGCATAAAAATCTTAAACCACCCATCACCAAATCATTATCAAGGAAAAAAGGTTCTCGGCCAAGACCTCCCACTGCCCCGGAAGAAAACACGCCTTAATGGTAAAATAACCGAAAGGTCATGCCGATAAAGAAGTGGCTCAAGAGCGCCAACCACGCCATCGAGGGGATACTTCATGCCGCGAAGACCCAGCGGCACCTCCGCTATCATTTCTATGCCGCAGCCATAGTGCTCACCGTCTGCTACGCCCTGGGCCTCACCAAGAACGAGTTCCTGATTGTGGCCCTCGCAGTGATCGCCGTCCTCGGCTCCGAGATGATGAACACCGCCGTGGAGGCCGCCGTGGACATGCTGGAGCCCGAGCACCACGAGCGCGCCAGGGCCGCCAAGGACATGGCCGCCGGGGCCGTCTTCATAACCGCCTTCGGCGCCGTGGTGATAGGCTACATAGTGCTTTTCCCCTACCTGCAGCGCATCTTCGCCCGGGGCCTCGTCATAAGCAAGCACGCCCCCTGGGAGATATCCGTCGTGGCCATCATCCTGGTGCTCATAATCGTAATCCTCCTGAAGGCCTACTCCGGCAAGGGGCATCCCCTCTCGGGCGGGTTCCCCAGCGGGCACGCCGCCGTGGCCTTCTCGATATGGGTGTCTGTGATATACATGGCCGAGAGCTTCCTCATCTCGGCCCTGAGCTTCGTGCTCGCGGCCATGATAGCCGGAAGCAGGGTCACGAGCGGGGTGCACCGGCCCCTCGAGGTGGCGGCGGGCGCCCTTCTGGGCGCGGCGGTGACCTTCGCGCTTTTCAAGGTGTTCATGTGAAGAAGCACCTGGGGGCCTTTCTCAAGTACATGGAGGTCGAAAGGGGCGCTTCTCCCCACACCCTGCGGGCCTACAGGAAGGACCTGGAGCTTTTCTTCGCGAGCGCGGGTGATGGCGCGGAGCTCTCGGACGTGAGGGGCTTCGTGGCCTCCGAGATAGGCCGGGGCTCAAAGAAGACTACCGCCTCGCGCAGGCTGGCCGCCCTGAGGTCGTTCTTCAAGTTCCTCCACCGCGAGGGCCACATCAAGGCCAACCCGGCCAAGCTCGTCTCTTCGCCCAAGCTCCAGAGGCTCCTTCCGCGCTTCCTCTCGGTGGACGAGGTCTTCGGCCTCGTGGAAAAGCCCGGCGGCCTGAGCTTCACGGAGCAGCGCGACAGGGCCATCCTGGAGCTCCTCTACTCGAGCGGCCTCCGCGTGGGCGAGCTTTCGGGCCTGAACGTCGACAACGTTAACCTCAGGGAGGGCCTCGTCAAGGTCCTGGGCAAGGGCAGGAAGGAAAGGCTCGTACCCATAGGCGGGAAGGCCCGCGAGGCCCTGAACTCCTACCTCGTGGAAAAGATGCTCCAGAAGAAGACCGACAAGGCGCTCTTCGTGAGCCGAAACGGAAGGAGGCTCGACGAGAGGGCCGTGAGGCGCATAGTGACTAAATACTGCCGGGCCCTGGGCATCGAGGGGAAAGTGAGCCCCCACACCCTCAGGCACACCTTCGCCACGCACCTCCTTCAGAGCGGCGCGGACCTCCGGGTGATTCAGGAGCTCCTGGGGCACTCGTCGCTTTCCACCACGCAGAAATACACCCACCTGGACATCACCCACCTCATGGACGTCTACGACAAGTCCCACCCCCTGGCGGACGACGAGGACTGAGCGCCGGGCCTCTCCGGCACGACCCATGACGGCAAAGGAAAAGACCATCTACACACTGGGGACGGGCAGGCGGAGCCGGGAGCACTTCGTGGAGATACTCATGGCCTTCGGCATAGAGTGCGTCATAGACGTAAGGAGCTACCCCAGGAGCAAGCTCCGGCACTTCAGCCGGGAAAACCTCGAGGGCGATCTTAACGAAAACCTCATAGAGTACGTCTGGCTCGGCATGGAGCTCGGCGGCCTCAGGAAGGGCGGCTACGCCGAGCACACCCGGACGGAGCTCTTCCGGGAGGGCATGGACCGGGTGGAGTCCATCGCCGGTCGGAAGCCCTCCGCCGTCCTCTGCGCCGAGCGCTTCCCCTGGAAGTGCCACCGGAAGTGGATAGCCCGGGAGCTCCAGCGGCGGGGCTGGCGCGTGGAGCACATAATAGAGAAGGACAAGGTCTGGGTGCCCGACGGATGATGCTATAATCATCCTATCAGTGCCGTAATTCCCGAGACCGGAGGGATAGAGATGGGCGTCCTTGACTTCTTCAAGCCTGTAAACGCGGTATCCCCCGAGGGGGTGAGAAAGCTCATTGCAGAGTCGGACCCCGAGGACTACAACCTCCTCGACGTTCGCCAGCCGGGCGAATACGCCGAGGGCCACCTGCCCGGGGCGGAGCTCATCCCCCTGAGCGAGCTTTCCTCGCGGCAGGGCGAGCTCGACCACGACAAGCGGACCATCGTATACTGCCGCGCCGGCAGGCGCAGCCGCTCGGCCGCGGGGATGCTGGCGGGAATGGGCTTCAGGGACGTGGCCCACATGGAGGGGGGCGTCCTTGCCTATAACGGCCTCACCGCAAGCGGCGGGCCGGAGTCCGGGATGTTCTGCTTCCCCGACACCCTCGGCCCCGGCGAACTGGCGGCGGTGGCCTGGCTCCTGGAGGAAAACACCATCTCCTTCCTGAAGGGGGTGAGGGACATGGTCGGAGACTCCGAGGGCATCCTCGACGAGCTCGGGGAAGTAAAGGAAGAGCACAAGAAGACCCTCGAGGCCCTCTACCGCGAAGTCACCGGCCAGGAGCCGGGCGGGGACTTCCCCGGGGACGTCGTCGAGCCCCCTCCCGAGGCCGTTATGGTGGGGTGCGTGAGGGTGCGCTCGGCCATCGACTGGTCCAGGGACAAGAGACCCTCGGACGTCCTGGAGCTGATGCTTTCGCTCGAGGCCAACGCCCTGGACCTCTACCTGAAGCTCGGGCGCATGGTGAAGTCCGAGGAGGCCCGCAGGGTCTTCAGGAAGCTCGCCGACCACCAGCAGCGGAGCGTGGAGCGTGCCTCGGAGGTCTTCGAAAAGGCGCTGGCCTAAAGGGGGCTCCCGCCAGTTTACGGGTGGGCCCGGGCCCAGTTGTCCCCCGAGCCCATCTCCACGGCCAGAGGGACGTCGAGCCTCACCGCCCCCTCCATCTCCTGGCGGACGAGGCCCATGAGCGCGTCTCTCTCCCCGGCGGGGCATTCGAAGACCAGCTCGTCGTGGACCTGGAGAATCATCCTCCCCCTGAGCCCCTCCCCCTCCCCGAGCCTCCGGGAGATGTTTATCATGGCGAGCTTGATGACCTCGGCGGCCGTTCCCTGGATGGGGGAGTTCATGGCCAGGCGCTCGCCGAGCTGCCTGGTCTGGGCGTTTTTGCTCGAAAGCTCGGGCACCGGCCTCCGGCGGCCGAACATCGTGCTCACAAACCCCCTCTCGCGGGCCTCGGCCAGGACACGGTCCATGTAGGCCCTGACGCCCGAGTGCCTGGCGAA
>JASFVA010000089.1:0-6412 GCA_050050055.1 Nitrospirota bacterium | reverse complement strand
AGGGGAGAGGCGCGGGAGGCCGCCAGGTGGTTGGCCACGGAGGCCTCACGAAGGGGGAAGCGTCCCGCATGCCTTATAGCGGGCGGTGAAACCACGGTGACGGTTAGAGGAACCGGCAGGGGAGGAAGAAACACGGAGCTGGCCCTGGCATTTTCCCTGGAGGTGGAGGCCAGGGAAGGCATTACCCTTCTTTCTGCGGGCACTGACGGCACCGACGGCCCGACGGACGCGGCCGGCGCCGTCGTGGACGGCTCCACGGCGCGGGATGCCCGGCAGGCCGGCGTGGACCCCCGGGAATATCTCGATAACAACGACTCCTACACGTTCTTCGAGCGCGCCGGGGGCCTGCTCAAGACCGGGCCCACGGGCACGAACGTAATGGATGTGGATATAATACTCCTGACATGAAGAAGCTCATAATCTTCAGCGACCTCGACGAAACGCTCCTTGAGCGTCACACGTATTCGTTCGCCAAGGCCAAGCCCGCCCTCAAGCTCCTCAAGGACAAGGACATCCCCCTCGTCATAGTGACCAGCAAGACCGTGGCCGAGATAGAGCACTACAGAAAGAGGCTCGCCAACAAGCACCCGTTCGTCTGCGAAAACGGAGGGGGCGTCTTCATTCCCAAGGGATACTTCAAAGACCTCTTAGGTAACAAGGTTGAAGAGCGCGAGGGCTACCAGGTTATGACCCTTGGCACCCCTTACGCGAAGCTCAGGAGCGCCATCGCCGAGCTCGGCGACGAGGGCTTCGCGATCAGGGGGTTCGGCGACATGACCCCGGAGGAGATAATGGACATCACAGGCCTCACCCACGAGGAAGCCAAGCTCTCGGTCCAGCGCAGCTTCGACGAGCCCTTCGTCTGCGATGGGTGCGACACCGACGCCCTGAAAGAGGCCATACGGGCCAAGGGCCTCCGCTTCGCCGAGGGCCGCCTGTTTCATATCACGGGAGACAACGACAAGGGGAAGGCCGTGGGCATCCTCACGGAGCTCTACAGGGCGAAATTCGGGCAGGTCGTCACGGCCGCCCTGGGCGACAGCCCCACCGACGTCTCGATGCTCGAGGCGGTGGAGCGCCCCATTATAGTCCAGAAGGACGACGGCACATACCACCCCTCGGTCGATGTTCCAGGGCTCGTAAGGTCCGCCGGAGCCGGTCCGGAGGGCTGGAACAGGGCCGTGACCGAACTTATCGACACCCTGAAAGATTAGAAAAGGGACTGCGGTACCTTGAACCCCAGGTGTTCGTAGGCCGCCCTCGTGGCGACCCTGCCCCTCTGGGTGCGCTCTATCAGCCCCATGCGGAGCATGTAGGGCTCGTAGACGTCCTCTATGGTCTCCTTGTCCTCCCGGAGGGATGCCGAAAGGGTCTCGATGCCCACGGGACGTCCGCTGTATGTCTCGCACATGGTCCTCAGCAGCTTCCTGTCCATCTCGTCGAGCCCCAGGTTGTCCACTTCGAGGGCGTCGAGGGCCTTCCTGGTGATGGCGATGTCTATGCCTCCGTCGCCCTCCACGTCGGCGAAATCCCTGATCCTCTTAAGAAGCCTGTTGACTATCCTCGGAGTCCCGCGGGAGCGCCTGGCTATTTCAATTGCCGCATCGTCCTCTATCCTCACCCCCAGGAGAGCCGCCGATCGCGCGACTATCGTCTTGAGGTCCTCGGCGGGATAGAACTCCAGCCTGTTGATTACCCCGAAACGCTCGCGCAAGGGCGAGGTGAGCAGGCCGGTCCTGGTCGTGGCCCCCACGAGGGTAAACCTCGGGAGGTTGATCTTGAGCGTCCGGGCGTTCGGGCCCTGCCCGATAATGAGGTCGAGCTTGTAGTCCTCCATGGCGGGATAGAGGACCTCTTCCACTACCCGCGGCAGCCTGTGAATCTCGTCGATGAAAAGGATGTCGAAATCCGATAGGTTGGTCAGTATAGCCGCAAGGTCGCCGGCCCGCTCGAGCACAGGGCCGGAGGTGGACTTAATGGCCACGCCCAGCTCCAGGGCCATGATGTGCGCCAGGGTCGTCTTCCCCAGGCCGGGGGGGCCGTAGAAGAGCACGTGGTCCAGAGGCTCCTCTCTCCCGCGGGCCGCCTGGATGAATACCCCCAGGTTGGACTTGATCCTGTCCTGGCCCACGAATTCCTCGAAGGACTGGGGCCTGAGAGTGAACTCCATCCCCTGGTCGTCGTCGCTTCTCTCGGGGGTCGTTATGTCCCTGTCGTCAAGCTTTTTCATCGGCCTTACCGGTCAGGACCTTGAGGGATTCCCTTATGAGGGCCTCTATCTCCGCATGCCCCTTATTATAAGCCTTTTCCACCGCCCCGAGGGCGTCGGATTTCTTGTAGCCGAGGTTCACGAGGGCCGAGACTGTGTCTTCGAAGGTCCTGTCCCTGGGCTGTTCCTTACTGGGGAGCTTGCCCCTCAGCTCCAGCACCAGCCTGTGGGCAGTCTTCTTCCCCAGGCCCGGCACCTTTGTAAGAAGCGCGATATCCTCGGACTCCACGGCCTTCAGGAAGTCCTCGTGAGACAGGCTGGCCACTATGCTCAGGGCCACCTTGGGCCCGATGCCCGAGATGCCGAGCAGGGACTTAAAAACCCTCTTCTCCTCGTCCGAGGCGAAACCGAAAAGCTCTATGGCGTCGTCCCGCATGTGGGTGTAAATATGGAGGAAGACTTCCTTGCCCTCGTCGGGAAGCTCCGACAGCGTGTTCGCCCCGACAAGGACCTGATAGCCCACCCCGGCCGCCTCGACTACGACCTCCTCCGGCCTCTTTACCGCCAGTTTTCCCCTGAGGCTACCTATCACCGCGAGCCCACTGCCTTATTGAAGGACATCGCGTTTATGTGGCAGAGCGCCAGGGCCAGGGCGTCGGCGCCGTCGGAAGACAGGGCGGTCCTGATGCCCAGCACGCTCTTTACCATCTCCTGGACCTGGGGCTTCTCGGCCCTGCCGTAACCCGTCACCGACTTCTTCACGGCCAGGGCGCTGTATTCGTGGACCTCCATGCCCGCCGAAGCCGCCGTAAGCAGGGCGATGCCCCGGGCATGTCCAAGGCTCAGGGCGCTTCGGGCGCTCTTTGCAAAAAAGATTTTCTCCACCACCGCCTCGTGGGGGGAGAACTCGTTCATCACCTCCAGGAGCCCCTCGTAGATCTGCAATAGCCGCGCGTGAAGCGGGTCTTTCGACCCGGGGACGATCCTGCCGGAGGCAAGGTATCTGAACTTCGAGCCGTCGGACTCCACGAGGCCGTAGCCCAGGGAATGGCTTCCGGGGTCGATGCCCATCACGAGGCTGCTATTTCCTCTTTCTCGGCGCCTCAAAGAGTATCTCCTCGACCATCTGGCAAAATACGTGACCCAGGGTGATGTGGGTCTCCTGGATGCGCTGGGTATCCTCCGAGGGGGCCTTGAAGGCATAGGTCGCCTTTGAAGCGAGCTTCCCGCCCTTCCCTCCGGTGAAAGCTATCGTCCTGAGCTTCTTCCTTTTCGCTGCATCGACGCCCTTTATGACGTTCTGGGAGTTTCCGCTCGTGCTGATGGCGATGACCACGTCGCCTTCGTCGGCAATGGCCTTGAGCTGCCTGGAGAATACCTCGGAGTAATCGTAGTCGTTCGCCAGGGCGGTCAGGACGGCCACGTTGCTGGTCAGCGAGACTGCGTTCAGGCCCGGCCTCTCGCGCTTTATCTTGCCGACGAACTCGGCGGCGATATGCGATGCGTCGGCGGAGCTCCCACCGTTGCCGAAGAGAATAAGCTTCTTGCCGTCGCTCAAAGCCCCCGCGATTATTTTAGAAACCTCCGCTATGGCGTCGAAGTTTTCGCGCGCGAACTTTTCCTTGATGCTTACGCTGTCGTTGAAAGCCTTTAGGATCTTGCTCTTCATCGTTTCCCATGGGGCGGAGGCCCGTTAATTTCGTTATTATGAATTATCGCCTTCCGCAAAGTAAAGGATGTTCGGCCCCCCGGACGCCCGGCTGTGAGGCCTTCGCCTGCACCTGCATCATGCCTCCCGTTCATCTCTTTTCGGAGTCGATGCTCATGGCCTTTGCCGTGGCGAAGCCCCTTGGCCGGAGCGCAATTTCTTCTGTATTGAGTGTCGGGGTAGTGGGCTTCGAGGCCGGAACATCACCTGCCCCATAGGGTAGGACAGTCCTCCACTTACACTCCCAGCACTACATCGAATGGTCGCGCGTCCTGGCATTATATTGCCTGCCGCCCGGGACTTATCTTGCACTGCCTGATGATTGGACAGCCCTTGAAAAATCTCTTGTCGTGATTTATGGTTGCCGCCGGACACAACCATTCGTTATGTTTGGGGTCTATTAACCGTGGTTTTCGATTGCCTTAAATTCACGGGGATTAGAAATACAGATATTTATAAAATCCTTGTTTTTTTGTCTTGACAAGGTATAATTGTTCCTGATACTGTAGTCTTACTCTTTTGGGGGAAATCGCCTTCCGGATGGAAGATTTTTTATAACTCACATCACAAGAAAGGGGGGATATTGATGACGAAAGCCGATCTTATTGACAAGGTCGCATCCGGCGCGGGACTAAGCAAGGCGGACGCTGGCAGGGCTCTGGACTCAGCTCTAGACTCCATAAAGAAATCATTAAAGAAAGGCCAGAAAGTTACTCTCGTCGGCTTTGGGACTTTTTCAGTGGCCAAGAGAAAAGCCAGAAAAGGGCGCAATCCGAGGACCGGCGAAGAGATAAAGATATCGGCGTCCAAGACTCCTAAGTTCACGCCCGGCAAGATGCTCAAGCAGGCTGTTAAGTAGGCAACTGATAATTGCATTGATATGGGGCAGGGTCCAAAAAACCCTGCCCTTTTGTTTTTCCCCCGCCTCTGCTATGCTTGGGCTGAGAGCCAACTATCTTTTCGGAGGGGTGCCATGCTTGTTGAGTTCAGCATAGTCCCGGTCGGTACGGGGTCGAGCATAGGAGACAGCATCGCAAGGGTTCTCGGGATAGTCGACGAGAGCGGCCTCCCCTACAGGGTGAACCCCATGGGCACCGTCGTCGAGGGGGAATGGAGCGAGGTCATGGGCCTGGTAAAGAAATGCCACTCGGCCGTCATGAAAGACGCGGAGCGGGCCATCACGACCATAAGCATCGACGACAGGAAGGACAAGCCCAACAGGATCGAGCTCAAGGTGAAGTCGGTGGAAAAGAGGCTCGGAAAGAAGCTTAAGAAATAGCGTAACTATAGCAGCCTGACCCGGACGGTCTCTCCCTTACCCAGACCTGGCTTTTCGGCCGGCACCGTGATGGTGCCGTCGGCCTTTACGAGAATGTTCAGAAGGCCCGACTTTCCGAGGACAGGTTCGGCCCAAAGGGCCCCGTCCCTGGAGACGAGGGCCACGCTGAAGACCTCCTGCCTGCCGGGGGAAGAGCTTATGCTCCGGGCAAGGCGCGCCCACACCGCATTCCTGAATTCGTCGGAGACATCCGGGGCCATCCCGGCGAGCTTCTTCATGACCGGCCTTATGAATACGTCGTAACACACCGAAACGGCCCGCGGGTGGCCCGGGAGGCCATAGACGGCCTTTCCCTTCACGATCCCGGCCATGAGGGGCTTGCCGGGCTTCATAGAGACGCTATGGAAGAGTATGTCTCCCATCCCGGCTATTGCCTTTTCGGTCAGGTCCCTGGCCCCCACAGAGCTGCCCCCGGAGATGAGAACCGCGTCGCTGGCCTCGAGGGCGCCCTCGAGGGCCTCCCGCAGCTCTTCGAGCTCGTCCCTCACGATTCCCCTCCTGATGGGAATGCAGCCGTCCTCCGACAAGAGACCGGCGAGGGTGACCGAGTTCATGTCCCTCACCTGTCCGGGCTCAACGGGCCGGCCCGCCGGGACCACCTCGTCTCCGGTGGAGATTATAGCTGCCGACGGCCTACGGTAGACCCGGATATCGGAAAATCCCGACCCGGCCAGCACGGCCACGTCGTGCGGCCTCAGAAGCCTGCCCCGGCCGAGGACCCTCTGTCCGGCCCTGAGGTCCTCGCCCCTCATTATCACGTTTTCGCCTGGGGCCACGGCCCTCTGGACCTCTATCATTCCGCCTTCGAGTTCCTGAACGTGCTCCAGCATCACCACCGCGTCCGCCCCGGAAGGCAGCATGCCCCCCGTCGATATCCTCGCCGCCTGGCCCCTGGAAAGCTCCAACGCGGGGGAACGTCCCATGGGGACCTCGCCCGAGACCGCCACATAGGCCGGGGCGGTCTCGGTGGCCCCGAATGTGTCTGCCGAAGAGACGGCGAACCCGTCCATGGTGGAGCGCGAGAAGCCTGGAAGGTCCTCGGGAGAGACGGCCTCGCAGGCCAGAACCCTGCCGAAGGCCTCCGTAACCGGGACGTCCAACTCCGGGATATCGCCAATGGTGAGGTTTTCGAAGAGGAGCCTTAGAGCTTCCCCGA
>JASFVA010000088.1:0-6475 GCA_050050055.1 Nitrospirota bacterium | reverse complement strand
CGTCGGCCACGTTGTCTATTCTCAGCACGGCTTCGTATATTTCCCTCTTTTCGATGTCCTCCGTCTCGCGGATGTCCCGGATATCTGCCGAGAGCATATAGAAGGCCTGCTCTTCGAGCTTCTTTACCCTTGCCTCTTTCGCGTCAATAATGTCCTGCTCTTTCTTGCCCACCAGGAAGTCCGCGGTCAAGAGCATCGCCGCGATCCCGGCGAGGGATATCAATAACTTCCACCTTCTCGTCAGGAATGACTTACGTTCCATCGCCGCCTTGCACTTCCTCGGCATTCACGCAGGAGCAGGGGTAGTCATCCATGATCTTGCCGTCCACGAGGTGGACTATCCGGTCGGCCAAGTTGGCTATCTCGAGGTCATGAGTGGAAAATACAATCGTTATCCCCCTTTCTTCCGTGAGCCTTCTGAATGTCCTTATCACGAACAGCCTGTTTTCCCTGTCGAGATTTGCGGTCGGCTCGTCGGCAAGTATCATGGAGGGCTTTGTAATCAAAGCTCTGGCGATGGCGACTCTCTGTATCTCCCCGCCGCTCAGCTGGTTCGGCATGTGATAGACCCTGTGCCCCATGCCCAGGGATTTGATTATCTCAATGCTCTCCTCCTTGACGTCGCCGTTGCCTTTGGGGGGCTTGAAGAAGTTGAACGGGAGGAGAGTATTTTCCAGGACGTTCAGCATGCGCAGAGGCTTTGCGTCCTGGAAGATGAAGCTGAACTTCCTCCTGCGAAATTCGACGAGCTTTTCCTCCGAGAGGCCGTCTATCCTCATGCCTTCCAGGGTGACTTCGCCACGGGTGGGCTTGTCCAGGGAACCTATTATGTTCAGCAGGGTGGTCTTGCCGGACCCGCTTGGGCCCACAAGTGCGACGAGCTCTCCGATCTGGATCCTCAGGGAAATGCCGTCAAGGGCGGCAACCTCGCCCGCCCCCGTCTTGAACACCTTGGAGCAGCCTCTAAGCTCCACGAAGGAACTGGCAGTGCCTTTATCCATAAATCATACCTCCCACTGCGTTTTAAATGTCTCAATAATTTTGGCGCCCGACAGCCTGTACGTCGGATAGAAGCTCGCCGTTAGGCTGCATAATACGCCAACAAGGAGCGCGACAAGAAGAAACTGCGGACTGAACCTGACGGCTGCGCCGATCTTGAGGAGGAATGAATCCAGAAGATACGTCATCGCCAGGCCGAGGGGATACCCGACCATGCCGGCCACCAGGCCTATGATGAAATATTCGTACAGGAATATCTTGAGAAGCTGGGACCTCGATGAGCCCACCGACTTCAGCAGACCTATCTCTCTGACCCTCGTGTAGAGGGCGGTGGTCACAATGTTGAATATAGAAAATATGCTGACCGCTACCGTGGCGACCGCAATTGACAACAGGAACCTGAAGGTCCTCTTCAGGAGCACATACTTCATCGTGCTGAACTGCTGTGGCGAGAGGGCCTTTATGTTGGGGACGTTATTGTTCAGTTCCCCCAGAGCTGCCTCCAAGAGCTCCTTGTCCCTGTCGAGCGGCACGCTCTGGATGTTGACTAGCGATGTGAGACCTTCCTTGCCGAAGATGTTCTGGGCGGTTTCATAGGACATGAAGAGCATGTAATCTTCGGACGAATTGTAGTCCTCCAATATCCCTACGGCCTCGAACTCGAGAGTCTTGATCTCAATCCGGTCACCTACCGAGACTCCGTTTGCCTTGGCGTAGGAACCGCCGATAACGGTTTCACTTTCGTTTTCCGGCCATCTCCCGCCGGTGAGCTTCCAGGAAGGCCGTGCATTCAATTCGGCCTCGAAATCAATGCCGGCGACTACAGAATCAGCAAGAAGGGTCCGACCGGGCTCGCGCAAAATGTCGGTTTTCTCATAGAGCCTGGGGGCGATTATTATCTCCTCATCCGCATCGTCGTCGAGTTTGCTTCTTATGACCTCTACGATGGAGGGGATGGATTCCTCGGCAATGTACTCATCCAAGATGACCCCTATCTGGTCGATTCTATCGACCCTTATGTTCTTCGGTTGAATGATCATGGTGAAACCAAATTTTGACGCCAGAGTGGAAAGCGACCTGTCTGCGTTGTCAAGTGTGAGCAATATGGTGCTGAGTATTATCACCGGAGTCACGACGGCTGTAAGCAGGTAAAGGCTCTTGGCTTTCCTCCTGCTTATGTCTTTAATGGCCAAGGCCAGAAGCTTCATGTCAGGTCTCCCACTGCGTTTTGAATATTTCTGTTATCGTGGTTCTCGACAATTTATAGGCCGGGTATATGATGGCCGCCAAGCTGCAGAAGACGCCCAGTGCGATAGCTACCCAGATGTACTCCGGGCTCAGCCTTATGACGGCCCCCATGCCAAGAAACTTGTTCAGCAGGTATGCCATGCCCACCCCCAGAAGGTAGCCCGCCACACCCGCCGCGAGGCCCACTATCAAGTGTTCGTACAGGAATATCCTGAACAGTTGGAACCTCGAGGCCCCGATGGCCTTCAGAAGCCCGATCTCCTTGACCCGGGCATAGAGGGACCCCGTGACTACGTTGAATATAGAAAAGACGCCCACGACTATGGTGGCCACCACGATGGCCAGCAGGAACTTGTAGAGCATGTTGAAGAACTCAAACTGGACCCCGGCTATGTCGAGTTGCGAAGTTGCGGTAATGCCGGTGATTTCCTTGTTCATTTCCACCATCGCATCGCCCACGGGGCAGTTGGGGCACATTGCCCTCACGCTCAGTAGCGAGACAACGCCCTTCCTGTCGAAGAGTCTCTGGGCGGTTATAAGGGGGATGAATATCATGTAATCGTCCGCCGAATTCGTCTCTTCAAGAATTCCCATTACCTTGAATTCCCTCCCCTTTATGGGTATGGTGTCGCCGACCTTTGAGCCCCTTGCCCTTGCGTAAGAGCCACCGACCAGCGCCTCGTCCTCTCCGGTCTGCCTAAGTAGGGTCGAGTCAGTCGGCCATTCGCCGCTCGATAGTTTCCACCAGAACCGTACGAAATACTCTTTATAGAAGTCGACTCCTGTGATAATGATCTCTGAGCCCTCCACCTCGGCCTTTTCATACAGCCTAGGGGCCCATGTGGGAGGCTCGATGTCGATCTCGCCGACGCCTGGCCGTTTTACGAGACCGCCTTTTTTCTCCCAGCCAGCCAATATGGCCTTGTCGTAGACCTTTTCAATTTTTGGCAGGGCCGACTCAGGGATATATTTTCCGAGGACCACCTCGGAGGTGGACGGGTTCTGCGCCATGCCGCCTTTACCTTCTTCGCCCACGCTTATTGCGGGGCGAACGGTGAGCGTGTGTCCGGTCTTCGAGATTACCTCCAGGATAGTCGCATTCGCGGAATTGCTCACTATGGAGAGGGCTATCAGCAGCGAAACCGCCATCACTATAGCGAGGACCAGCAGGCCGTTCTTCTGGGGTTTTCTCTTGATCTCTATCACTGCGAGTCTCAATATTTTCATTTGCGAACCTGCCCCATGAGCGCTTCTACCGGGTCCTCGACATCCTTATAAATCAGACCGTCTTTCATGATTATTGAGGTCTTGGCTTTTTCCAACCACGCAAGGCTGTGGCTGACCACGATGACAGTTTTTCCGTAATCCTCATTTATGTACCGGAATATCTCTATGACTTCCTGCTCCGTCTTGATGTCCAGCTCCCCCGTAGGCTCGTCGGCTAGGATTATGTCTGGGTCGTTTATGAGGGCCCTCGCAACTGCTACCCTCCGCTGCTGGCCGCCCGACATCTCCGAGGGGAATGAATCGACCTTGTCCTCCATGTCCAAATCGGCCAGGAGGGCGAGGGCCTTTGCTCGCAGGGCCTCGGAATCCCTTTTCGTGCCATTTTTGAATATGGCCGGCATTACGACGTTGTTTAAGGCGTTAAGCATCGGCAGGAGGCTGAAGGACTGGAAGATAAAACCTATTTTGTCGTTCCTGAAATGAGAGAGGTCCCTGTCCTTGAGGCTCCAGATGTCCCTCCCGTCGACGTAGACCTTCCCCTTCGTGGGCCCGGTCAGTCCGCCTATCGTGCTTATAAGGGTCGTCTTGCCCGAGCCGGAGTGCCCCATGAAGACGGCAAAGTCCGACCTCTCGATATCGAGGCTAACGCCCTTCAGGGCGTCCACGCGCTTTTCCGCCACCTGGTATACCTTCCATAGATCTCTTACCTCTATAAACGCACTCATCTCATAACCCCTGTTTCATGGTCTCATGGGGATCGATCCTCACGGCAAGCAGCGCCGGATAGGTCGACCCGCTTATTCCCATTATGATGGCGACCGTCACGGCGGCCACCGTCATCATGGCGATGAATTCCACGGGCGGAAGCATGAAGGGGATGTTCAGCAGCTTCAAGTAAAAGACGATGGACCTCTGGAAGAGCTTTAACAGCACCCCTCCCAACAGCATCCCGAGGGCGCCACTGAACAAGCTTATCATCGTCGATTCATAGATTATCAGCTTGAATATGTGCGTCTTTGTAGCTCCCGTGGCCCTGATTATCCCTATCTCCCTCTTTCTCTCGTTGACCACTGCGGAAAATATCGCGTTTATCATAAGGACGTTGGACAGCACCAGAACCACTATCAGTGCTATGATGCCCGAAAAGACCGCCACCGTCGTCTGCCTGGCGGAGGTCTGGATGTTGCCCGTCGTAACGACCTTCAGCTCCGGGTTATCCCTGAAGATGGAAAAGGTGATGAACGGTATCTTCGCCCCTACGGACAGCTGCACGAGGGCCCCCGATATCTTCCCCTTTATGGGCTTTAGTGGTGCGATGGAAGGGTCCGCCTGGGACTTTTCCGACATCTCGTAGGCCTTCTCCAGGTTGAAGAATATCGCGTTGTCATAAAGCCCTATGCCGGTCCTCTCGAGCCTTCCCCACACCCTGAGGGGAACTCCGAAGAACTTTATGGTCTCGCCGGGCTCAAATATTGTCATAGCCCCCACTATTGCGCCGTCTTCGGGCAAGGGCTCCTTGGGCTTCTTCTCGACCCAGGGCATCACGGTAAAATCGTCGGCGGGGTCGAATCCGATGAGGAACGAATTGCCCACCACGCAGCAGTCCCCTGTGGCGCTCGTAAGGAACACCTGGCCCGACGCCCGCTTTACTCCCTTCAGCGAGCGTATGTTGTTGAGCTTGGAGCTATCCATGTAAAAGGAGGAGGGTTCTCCGGTCAGCAAGGCCGATTTGAGGTTCACCAGCGATTCCTTCGGTATCACGAGGAGGTCCGCACCAAGTTTCGACAGGCCCTCCTCCAGGCTATAGAATATGCCCGTTATCAGTATGGCGCTTGCGAACAAGGCCCCTATTACCACGCTAACGCCAAAAAGTATGATATAGAACCTCAGGTGTTTTACCTGAAGATTCTCATAAGCCAGTCTAAGTAAAGATATGACCATTTTTTGGCCCTTCTGATAATTTTAATGTAACGTTCTCATCCCAGATTTCCAGGGCGTGGGCTATGGCCTCGAGCTTCTCCCCGGCCGATAGCGCTTCCCATACATGGGACTTCGTGATTATATTTACGGTCTCTTCCTTCGTCATGTTTCCCCTCCCTTTCTCTCCACTATTTGAAAGTCTCCCCTGACCGGAGGGGGGTGTCCGGCCAGGGGAGGTTGAATGGGTCAGGTGGTCGGGCACCTCGAAATCGCAAGGTCCTCGACCGTCCTGGGTACGATTACCGAGTCGTGGTGTCCCAGCGGGCTCGGCAGATAGCCGTAGAACTTGTTGTCCTTCACCCGGATCACGTACGTGCCGCAGTTGGTCTTCTGGTAGCCGCTGTAGACGCCGAAGAGCCACTTGCCGTCGTAGGTGCACGCGATGGTATGGGTGTCGGGACCGATGTTTATGATCTTTTCGATCTTCCAGTTCTCGGTGTTCACAACGGCGATGCTGTTCTTGGTCGGAGGCGGCCACCAGAGTGTGACGAACATCTTCCTCGCGTCCGGCGTGAAGGCCATATGGAACGGGTTGGGATACGCGCCCCTCCAGCTCGGGTCTCCGACGCCGGCGACCTTCTTCCAGCTCGTGGGATCGGACTGGTTCCTCGTGTCGATGACAGCCATTATGTTTTCCCTGCTGTTGTTCATGAGCACGAAGTAGTCGCCCGTTGGGTTGTAGCCCGCCTGGTGGGCAGGCGTCGGAACGAACGGGAACTTGGCGGTCCATTCGCCGTCGCTTACCTTGTTTAGCGGTATCTGGTAGTCGAACTTCGCCTGTTTGTCGGATCCCACGATTACGGCCTTGGGTTCCCAGGTCGTCGTGTCGAACACGACGCCGGCCCCCAGCAGCCTGAGAGCCGCGACGCCATACCGCTTGTTCTTGGGATCCCAGCCGAGGGAGTCGAGGGCCACGAGGTTCTTCAGGCGGGGCCCCGATACCTTCCCCTGCTCGGCGAAGAGTTCGCCGCCGGGAACCAGTTCCCAGTCGGTCTTGGTCCCCTTGGTGCCCCTGAGGTCG
>JASFVA010000087.1:0-6533 GCA_050050055.1 Nitrospirota bacterium | reverse complement strand
TCGGCGAGGCCGGACCCACCGACAATTACGCCTCGATGCCGGCGGCGGGGAAATGGGTGCTGGCCTTCTGCATGCTGGCCGGCAGGCTCGAGATATACACGGTCCTGGTCCTCGTCGTGCCGCGGTTTTGGAGAAAATAGCAGGGGATAATCGAATGAGGAAGAGATGGCCCTGGATATTGCTGCTGGTCATTGCCGCGGGCGGGTTTTTCCTGTGGCGGACCTCGCAGAGCGCCGTCGAGGTGAGGACCGAGCTTGCCCGGCGGCAACTCATGGAGCTGACCGTGACGCCCACCTCCACGGGCACCGTGAGGTCCGACACGGAGGTCAAGGTCACCGCCCAGAGGTCCGGGAGGGTCTCGGAGATAGAGGTCGTGGAAGGCGACGGGGTCAAAAAGAGAGAGCTTATCGCCGAGCTTGACCCCACGGAGGCGCTCATCAACCTCAAGAAGGCCCGGGCCTCGCTCGCCAGGGCGAGGGCGGTTCGGCGGGAGCTCGAATCCTCCTACGAGGCCTTCGAGGCGGAGGTCGGGGCCGCCATAGAAAGGACGGAGGCGCGGCTCGCCGACCTGCGGCAGAGGTACGAGAGGCTCAGGGAGCTTTACGGCAAGGGGTTCGTGTCCAAGACCGAGTTCGACGCGGCGAAGACGGAATACGACGTGGCCCGGGCAGAGCACGAATCCGCCCTCGCGGGCAGGGCGAGGCTCAGGGCCATGAAGAGCGAGGCCGAGGCCCAGGCCCTGTCCGTCAGGGAGGCCGGGGAGGCCTTGAGGCTTGCCGAGCTGGACTACGAGTATTCTTTCCTCAGGTCCCCCATAGAGGGCATAGTGACCTCCCTGCCGGTGAAGCTCGGCGAGAGGCTCCAGGCGGGCTCCCTGGTGGCGGAGCTCATTGCCCTCGAGTCCCTGTACGCCGAGGCCTTCGTGGACGAGGCCGACGTGGGCAAGGTCAGGCTCGGGCAGGATGTTTATATCACTATGGACGCCTATCCGAAAAGGGAGCTCAGGGGAACGGTCTACATGATATCCCCCGTGGTGCTCGGCGAAAGGCACGAGACGAGGACCTTCGAGGTGAGGACCAAGGTGCTCGACGAGGGCGTGGAGCTCAAGCCCGGCATGTCCGCCGACATGGAGATAGTCGTAGGGAGGGCCGAGGACACCCTGGCCGTGCCCTCGCAGGCGGTGATGGAGCGGGACGGAAAGCACTACGTCTACGTCAGGGAGGGGTCGAGGGCCAGGCTGCGGGAGGTCGGCACGGGGCTCTTCAACTGGACCCTGACGGAAATCTCCCAGGGGCTCGAGGAGTCCGACGAGGTCGTCACCACGCCCGACGTCAGGGGGCTCGAGGACGGCGCCCGCATAAGGGTCAAGGATTAGTTGATAAGGCTCGTGGACGTAAAAAAGGCGTACTTCCTGCCCAGGATAACCATAGACGTTCTCAGGGGGGTAAACCTCGAGGTCCACGAGGGAGAGCTCCTTGCCGTCGTGGGGCGGTCGGGCTCGGGGAAGTCCACGCTCCTTAACATCATCGGCTGCCTCGACAGGCCGACCTCGGGCAAGTACTACCTCGAGGGAATCGACGTGGGGGAGAAATCCGACGACGAGCTCGCCCGGATCAGGAACGCCAGGATAGGCTTCGTCTTCCAGACATTCAACCTCCTTCCCAGGCTGCCGGCCTGGAAGAACGTGGCCGTGCCCCTCCTTTATGCGGGCGTCCCCGCGGAGGAGCGGAAGGAGAGGGCCATGGCCATGCTCAAGCGGGTGGGCCTGGAGCACCGGGCCGAGCACGGCCCCTCCGAGCTCTCAGGCGGCGAGCAGCAGAGGGTCGCCATCGCCAGGGCCCTGGTGAACAACCCCTCGATAATCCTGGCCGACGAGCCCACGGGCAACCTGGACACGAAGGCGGGCGAGGAGGTAATGGACATTTTTACGAAGATAAACAGCGAAGGTTCCACGGTGGTGATGGTGACCCACGAAAAGCGCCTTGCCGACATCGCCAGCCGCATCGTCACCATAAGGGACGGGGTGAGCTCCGATGGACCTGATTGAGACCGCGAGGCTTGCCAGGGACTCGCTCATGTCCAACAGGGTCAGGGCCCTCCTGACCATGCTCGGCGTGATAATCGGGGTTGCGGCGGTGATACTCCTGGTGTCGATAGGCGAGGGGGCGAGGCGGTACATAAGGACAGCCCTGGGCGACCTGGGCACCAACCTGATGGTGGTCGTCCCGGGGAAGACCTCGAAGGAGGGGGGCATGCACATGGGCACCTCCGCCGTCAGGAAGCTCACCATGGACGACGCGGTCCTCATAGAGAAGCGCTCCCGGAGGGTCCTTGCCGCCGAGCCTGTGATGATCGGCACGTCCTGGATAAAATACGGCGAAAACAGCAGGGACACCTACATCGTCGGCATTACCAGCGACTATTTCGATATAAGGAACCTCGATATAGCCCTGGGCCGGAAATTCACCGAATCCGAGGTTGAAAGCGCAAGGAGGGTCTGCGCCCTCGGTAGGACCGTGAAGAGGGACATCTTCGGCGACCGCAACCCCCTGGGCGAGAAGGTGACGATAGGAAACTCCAGCTACAGGGTGGTGGGCATCATGGCCCCGAAGGGAGTCACCCTGGGCAACGACTTCGACGACCTGGTTCTGGTGCCCGTTACATCGGCCATAGAGCTGTTCGACACCGACGCGCTTTTCAACATAACGGTCAAGGTGCCGGGTCCCGACTACATAGACGAGGCCAAGAGGGAAATAACGGACATACTCGTCAGGCGCCACGCCGGACGGGAAGACTTCACCATACTCAGCCAGGACGAGATGCTGGACGTGATGGGCAGGATACTCAACATCATGACCGCGGTCCTGGCGGGAATCGCCGCCATATCCCTGGTGGTGGGAGGCATCGGCATCATGAACATCATGCTGGTGTCGGTCCGCGAGCGCACCCGGGAGATAGGCATACGCAAGGCCCTCGGGGCGAGGAAGGGCGACATCCTGATGCAGTTCCTTGTGGAAGCCGTCGCCTTGAGCCTCGTGGGCGGCGTCATAGGCATTGCCATCGGCGCGGGGATGTCGTTTGCCATATCGTATTTTGTCGATTTTCTGCCCACCAGGGTCACCTGGTGGTCCGTGGCCCTGGCATTTTTATTTTCCGTGAACGTGGGCGTCTTCTTCGGCGTCTACCCGGCGAGAAAGGCCGCCCACTATGACCCCATCGTCGCCCTCCGCTACGAATAGGGCGCCTCGTTGTCTTGCCCCGGCACGGAAAGGCCTTAGCGTATCACCGGACACCGTGTTAATATAGATATCCATGGCCAGGGTAACCAAGAAAAAGGCTATCGCTTTGATAATGCTCGTTCTTTTCCTGGGCGTCGTCTTGCTGCTCAGGGGTCCCCACACCTCGAATTTCCTCAAGTCCCTCGTCCTGCCGGAGCTGCAGAAGGCCCTGGGGCTCCAGGTGATATCTAAGAAGATGCACCTGAGCCTGCTTCCCCTGTACGTGGAGGCCGAGGAGGTGAAGGCCTTCGACGAAAATGGCGAGAGGGCCTTCGCCGCGGAATCCGTGAAGGCCTATGTCGGGCTTTGGGGGCTTTTGAGGAGGGAGCTCGTCATCGACGCCCTCGTCGTAAGGAAGCCCCAGTTCTGGATAGACAGGGCCAAGGCAGCCGGCATCGCCGGCAGCCTTAAGGGGTCCGGCACGGCCGGGGATGGCTCGTTCAAGCTCAAGTTCAGGACCGTCGTGCTCAGGGACGGGGAGGCCTCGTACTACGACAGCGGTCTCAGGGGGGTGTTCGAGGCCAGGGGCCTCGATGCGGAGGTAATCCTAAGGGAGAGGCCCGAGGTGGATATCTCGGTGGCCGAACTCAAGGCCGCCCTGCAAGGGCGTCCGGTATTAAGCGGGAGCCTTGACGGCAATTTCTTCGTGGGCGGGGAATCGGTGGAGGTCAAGCGCCTGAGCGCCGCCCTCGACGGCTCCACCTTGAACGGCTCGGGCGAGTACTTCTTCGACCGCACGGGTATTTTCAGGCTCGACCTGGACGTCCCCGTCAAGACCGTGAAGAAGCTCAGGGGGCTTGAAAAGCCCGGGTACGGCTCCGTCAGCGCAAGGGGCACCTTGAGTTTGAAGGAGGACTACCGGGAGTCCATCCTGGACCTGGACCTGACGGGCGATTTCTATCTCGAGACACTTCTGGAGGCCCTGGGGGCCAGGCCCGGCCAGGAGCTGACCGGGCTGGTGAGCTTCGACGGCCGGGTAGAGGGCACTCTCTTCGAGCCAGTCGGCGAGGCCAGGGCCAGGCTTCGGAAAGCCAACCTCTATTCCCTGGCGGTGGACGACATCGAGTGCAAGGTCTCCTATGCCGACAGGCTCCTGAGGTTCGCCGACGGGAAGGCCAGGCTCTACGGCGGAAGGGGAGACGTGGACGTTACGCTCGTGCTGCCACGCGCAAGGAACTACAGCATAGATGTGGAGTTCAGGGGCATCGACAGCCCCCCCGCCTTCGAGCGCATAGGGCTTACCTGGCTGGACCTCCCGGAGGGAAAGGTCGAAGGAAGGCTCCATACCTCGGGGACAAGCTTCGACCCCGAGGGGTGGGTCTCCTACGTGGCCGGCGAGGCCAGGGATGACCCCATCGGAAGGTTCGCGCGGGTCGGCGGAAAGTACAGCATGAAGGACGGGGTCCTTTCGCTCAGCGAGATGGAGGCCTCCTCGGCCAGGAGCCGCCTGTCCTTTGCGGGAAGCCTCGATACGCGGGAAGACATTGTCGATTTCAAGGGGGACCTCTTCACGGAGGACATAAAGGAGCTGACCACGCCTTATTTCGGCAGGCTCGCGGGGAGCGCGGAGTTTCACGGCAGGGTGTCGGGGCCCGCCGCCGACCCGGTGATAGAGGGCACGGTGCTGATGCACGAGGCCTTCCTGGACCAGTACCCTCTGGGGGAGGTGGCCATGGAAGCTTCCTACCGGAAGGACCTCCTCTCGGTCCGTGAAGCCAGGGCCGTGCTCGAAGGAGTTGGGTACTCGGGCCGGGGAGAGGTGGCCTTCCCCGGGGCCGCCAAGCTACTCGATTTTGCCACGCCGGAATTCGGCCTGACCCTGAACATGCACGACGCCGACCTGCGCGGCCTCCTGAGGCTCAACAAAATCACTCAGCCCATAGAGGGCAGGGCCGACGGCGAGATAACGATTTCGGGCAGGGGGACCCCGGTGATCAGAGGCAAGGCCGAGATTCGGGGGCTGCGGCTCTGGGACATCCCCGTCTCCTCGGCTTCCCTGGGCTTCTCCTATGATTTCGAGGAGGTGGGCATCGAAAATGCCGTTTTCATAAACGGCGACTCCACGGTGGAACTCCAGGGGAGGATAACCCGGGAAGGCGAGTTCAGCTTCACGGCGGGCTCGGAAAAGTTGTACCTGAAAGACGCGGTGCCCTGGGAGCTTCCCTTCGGCTACAGGGTTGCCTTCGAGGCTGAGGGAAGGGGGACCGCCGAGGAGCCGGCTATCCGCCTTAAGGCAGACCTTTCGGAGGGGACATTCAGGGATTGGCCGGCGGGGAGCGGAAGTCTGGAGGCGTCGCTCGAGGGCGAGGTCCTGTCCTTCCATGGCAGGGTTGTGGACGAGAAGGTGGGCGTGACGGGCGAGGTGGGGCTGGGCGGAGAGATGCCGTGGAAGGCCGAGCTCGAGGTCGATAACGCCAGATTCGACTTCCTGGCCACGACGTTCATCAAGGAGATGCCCGAGGACTTGCTCTTCAGCGTTACGGGCAAGGCGGCGCTGGCCGGCAGCAGGGACCACCTGGAGGCAAACGCCGTCTTGAGGAAAATCACCTTCGCCTTGTACGGCCAGAGCTTCACCAACGACGAGGAGATTCTTCTCACCCTGAAGGACGGCCTGGTGGAAACGCCCGGCTTCGAGCTCAGAAGCGGCACCGCGTCGGTCAACGTCGAGGGTTCCTTCAAGTACAAGGAAAGCTTCGACGTTCTTCTCTACGGAGATTCCGCTCTTGCGCCCCTCAAGGGGTTTTCCGAAAGGATAACCCTCCTCAGCGGGAAGGCGAGCTTCGTCCTGGCCCTTCAGGGCGGCTGGGACCGCCCCAGGATAAACGGCGGGTTGGACGTAACCGAGGGCGCCCTGGGCCTAAGGGACATCCCTCAGAGGCTGGGGCAGATAGGGGGGTTCAGCTACTTCGAGGGCGATACGCTTGTTATCGAGACCCTCGACGCCAAGCTCGGAGGCGGAGACATCGAGGTCTCCGGCATAGTCGAGTTCGAGGGCCTCAGCACTAAGACGGCGAGTCTCGACATGCTCCTCAAGGACGTCAACCTGAGCCTCACCAAGGGGCTCAAGGTCAACGTGGGCGGCAATCTCATATACAGGAGCACACCCGAGTCGAGGCTTCTCACCGGCGAGGTCGCCCTCAACAGGGCAGAGTACAGGGACAGGATAGAATGGAAAAGCTGGCTCTTGAAGGTCAGGAGGGCCAAGGCGGCAGCCTTGGGCAGAAAAGGGCCCTTCGACGACATGAACCTGAGCAT
>JASFVA010000086.1:0-6599 GCA_050050055.1 Nitrospirota bacterium | reverse complement strand
GGTAAGGAGGTAGGAGAGAACCTCCTCGTATGCCGTCAGAGCGGCGTAGTACGCCTGGGTGTCTTCCTTGAGGTTCCTGGTGCTTGCGCTGCCCCGGCGAGAGGAGATGGAAAAACTGAAGGCCACGGCGGTCAGGAGGACCACCACCCAGAGGGTCATGACGAGCGCTATGCCTTTTTCGGAATTTCTCACATTTGCACCTGGGTGACCCTCAAGACCTCTTCGAGCGTGGTTATCCCCTCATTGACCTTCCGGATGCCGTCCTGGTAGAGGGTGCGCATTCCCAGGGATACGGCCTTCTCCTTTATGTCCCGGGCGGCTGACTTGTCGATTATCAGATCCCTGATGTCGTCGCCTATTTCGAGGAGTTCGAAAATGGCTATCCGGCCCTTGTACCCGGTGTTCATGCAGGCCGGGCAACCGGCGCCCTTGAAAATCGTCTTCGCCTCCGGCCCCAGGAGTTCACGCATGTCGGGGGTCGCGGGGTAGGCCTCCTTGCATTCGTCGCAGACCCTCCTCACGAGCCTCTGGGCCATGACGCCGACGAGAGTGGAAGCGACGAGGTAGTGCTCGACGCCCATGTCCGCGAGCCTGGTCAGGGCGCTCGGGGCGTCGTTGGTGTGAAGGGTGCTAAAGAGCAGATGGCCCGTCAACGCGGCGTGAACGCTGATGTTGGCCGTCTCCAGGTCCCTGATCTCCCCGACCATTATCACGTCCGGGTCCTGGCGGACGATGTGCCTGAGGCCCGAGGCGAACGTAAGGCCTATCTTCGGCCTGACCTGTATTTGATTTATGCCCCTGAGCAGGTATTCCACGGGTTCCTCGATGGTGATGAGCTTCTTGTCCGGGTGGTTTATCTTGGCCAGCGACGCGTACAGCGTCGTGGTCTTGCCGCTCCCGGTGGGGCCAGTGATGAGGAGCATCCCGTAGGGCCTCTTTATGAGGCTGTCGTACTTGTCGAGAAGCAGCCTGTCGAAGCCTATCTCCTCGAGGCTGATGAAGGAGGCTTCCCTGTCCAGGAGCCTCATGACGATGCTTTCGCCGTAGACGGTGGGCAGGGTGGAGACCCTGATGTCCACGTCCTTTCTACCGTACCGGCCCTTGATTCGCCCGTCCTGGGGAAGCCTTCTCTCGGCGATGTTCATCTGCGACAGCAGCTTGATCCGGGACGACAGGGCGGCCTGGGTCTTCAGTGGAAGCATCTCCTTGTCGTAAAGCACGCCGTCGATCCTGTAACGGACCCTCACGTCCATTTCCTCGGGCTCCACGTGGATGTCGCTGGCCCTTTCCTTCACGGCGTTTTCGATGATCAGGTTGACGAGCCTTATGATTCCCTGCTCCTGGGCCAGGTCCCTGAGGGCGCTCAGGTCGCCGATTTCCTGGGTGGCCTCTTCCTCCGTGACATCGGCGAGAAGCCTCTGCATCACCGCGTCCTTGGACTGCCTCAGCCTTTCGATGTGCGAGAGTATGAGCTTCCCGCTGGCGAGAAAGGGGCTCAGGCGGTAGTCGAAAGAGGAGCGCATGTTCTCCAAGGCGGAGGAGCTCGTAGGGTAGGCGACGGCGACCTCGAGAACGCCGTCCTTCAGGCTGAGGGGTAGTATCATGTTCTCCTTCAGAAAGTCGAAAGAGACATTTTCGATGGGCATGACTTCGGGGAACTGCTCCTCCGAGACGATGGGGACGCCCATGCCCTTGGATAGGCCCTCGAGGAGCTCCTCCTCCCTGACGGACATCTCTACGAGAATTTCCCCGATCCTCCTGCGGCCCCCCGAGGACCGCTGGATGGCGAGGGCATCTTCGAGCTCGTCTTCGGTGACATAACCGAGGTCGAGCAATATTCGCCCAATCTGGGACACCTTCAAATCCCCCCCTGGCCCAAATCCATACTACATCTTAGGTGGAAGTAGGGCAGACGTCAATATCCAAAATAGCCACGAAATGTAATAAAATTGCGCTATGGGACGTTCGGGACCGAGCCGAGGAGGTATTTCAGGTCCTCGTCCTCGAACCTCACGCCCCCTCCCAGAAATACCCCGAACCTGTTGGAATTCAGGATATTGTCCAGGCCCCCGGAGACGAAGACGTTCTTGAACAGGAAATAGTCCGCTCCGACAGTCAGGTGGGGGCTGTCGGCCAGGTACTCGTCCTCCTCGAAATCCCAGGCATCCACGTACAGCCTGAGTTTGTCGTCAAGCATGAAATGGTCCGCGCCGACGCCGAAGGAACTCTCAAAGAGCCCAATCCTCAGGGCGGTGTTCTTGAACCTCTTGGCAAACTGTGCCGTGAACTCCAGGTCCTTTTCCACCTTAACGTGCCGGACGCGCACGCCGTCCGTGAAGGTGTCGAACTCTTCTCTCTGTCCGACCGGGTCGCCGACGACGCCCAGTATGTAGTACTTGTCTTTCCTGGGCCTCAGAGTGATATAGAACTCTCCCTTCCCCTCCTCGAGCTTTTCGAGGTAGGTGCCCCGGAAGGTGACGAAGGTCCTGAACCTCTCGACGGCCGAGATGGTGTTGCTCAGGCCGCTGACGGCGTTTGTCAGGGAAGTGTAAAGCCGGTCGTCGTTTACGAGCTTGCCGATGGTGCCCTCGCCCCTCTCCACTTTCCGCGCGATGACGCTTATGGAGTCCATCGTCGAGGAGGTCTTGTTTACGAGGGCCTTAACTTCGCCCCTGTTCTCCTGTATGACGGCCCTGAGCTCGTCGACCGTGTTGGTTATGCCCGCCACGAGGTCCGGGCCCTCGGTCCTCAGCGTTCCGCTGAACTCCTCGAGGTTCGAGATGGTGTTGCTGAGGGGCCCCCGGTTCATCGCAACGAGTTCGTCGAGAGATGCCGTGAAGGAGTCCGCGCGCGCGATGATGGTGTTCAGCCTGTCCTCGTTGTCCGCTATGACGACCTTAAGCGACCTCGTTATCTCCCTCAGGTTCGTTATCGTCTCCCTCAGGGAGTCCCGCATCTCGGGCTCGCTCAGCCCTGTCAGCACCTCGTTGACGTTGTCCGAGAGCTCGCCCAGGTTCTTGAACATCTCGTCTATGTCCACGAATTCGTCGACGTTCCGTATGGTTTCGCCGTCCTCCAGGAGTGGGGGTTCGGAGCCCACCGACACCTCCAGGTACTTGTCTCCCAGGAGGCCCGTCGTCCTTATGCCCGCGGCGGCGTCGGAGTACAGCTTGACGCCGGGCTCCATCCTGAGCGTCAGCCGGGCCACGCCGTTTACGAGGGCGATGTCCTCGAGGGTGCCCGCGTCGACTCCTGCGACCTTGACCTTCGACTGCTCGTAGAGTCCGGCGCTGTCGAGGAAGTAGGCATAGACGGTGTAGCCCTCTTTTTCGCCGAACCTGAACTCCCCGACCTGGAAAGTCATGTAAGTGAGCAGGGCGAAGGCGACGATTGCGAAGATTCCGACGATAAGCTCCGTTTTCCGCGCGGTCATTGCGGCACCCCCTGAATACGGATCGGGCCCGTGGCGCTCCCCGTGATGAACTGGCGGACTATCGGGTTCATGGTGGCCCTGATTTCGTCGGGCGTGCCGGTCTCTATTATCTTGCCTTCGTAGAGCATCGCTATCCTGTCGGATATCTTGTATGCGCTGTGCATGTCGTGAGTAATTGTAACAGAAGTAACGCTAAGTTTCTCCCTCATGCTGACTATCAGCTCGTTTATGGCGTCCGCCATGATCGGGTCGAGGCCGGTGGTGGGCTCGTCGTAGAGCAGTATCTCGGGGTTGTGGGCTATGGCCCTGGCGAGGCCGACCCTCTTTTTCATCCCCCCCGAGAGCTCGGCGGGCATCAAGTGCTCGACTCCCACCATGCCTACGAGCTTGAGCTTCTCGATGGCCAGCTGAAGGACCTCCTTGTCGGGGTGCCCGGCCCTCAGGAGAGCGAAACCCACGTTTTCCCACACTTTTAGGGAGTCGAACAGGGCTGCGGACTGAAACAGCATTCCGAACTTCTTCCTGATGGTGTACAGCCCGCTCTCGTCGAGCTTGGATATGTCGGTGCTGTTTATCAACACCTTGCCCCTATCCGGCCGGAGGACGCCGATTATGTGCTTCATGAGCACGCTTTTGCCGGAGCCGCTTCCGCCGATGACCGTGACGCTCTCGCCCTTTTCGACCTTCAGGTCGACGCCCCTGAGGACCTGGGTGCCTCCGAACCCCTTGTGCAGGTCGATGATTTCGATCATTTGAACAACCACGCCGAAAGAAAGTAGTCCGATATCAGTATGGCCATGAACGAAAGGACCACCGCGCCCGTCGTCCCCTTGCCGACCCCCTCGGCTCCCCCCTGGGTATAAAAGCCCTTGTAGCAGCATATGAGGGCAATAGCCGCTCCGAAGAAGCAGGCCTTGCCGAGGCCGTTATATATGTCCTCGTGCTCGAGGAAATCCCAGGTCCTCCGCCAGTACTCGGCGGAGCTCGCCTGGAAATGGCCAACGGTTATGAAGTATCCCCCCAGAATTCCAACAATGTCCGAAATGACCGTCAGGGCCGGGAGCATTACGAGGCCGGCGACGAACCGGGGCACCACGAGGTACTTGACGGGATTCGTGGCCAGGGTCTCCAGGGCGTCTATCTGTTCCGTCACCCTCATTGTTCCGAGCTCCGCGGCCATGGCCGCTCCCGCCCTCCCGGCCACTATGAGGCCCGTGAGCACGGGGCCCATCTCCCTGGTCATGGACAGGGCGACGACCGAGCCCACGAGGCTCTCGGCCCCGAACCTCCTGAACCCCGTGTAGGTCTGAAGGGCCAGGACCATGCCGGTGAATATCGCGGTTATGAGCACCACCGGGACCGACATGACGCCCACCTCGAGCATCTGCTTGAAGATATTCCTGAGGTCGTAAGGCGGACGGAAGGCGAGCCTCAGGGTGTCGTAAAGAAGCATCAGAACCTTGCCGGCTTCCTGGGTGAACTGGATGACGGTTTTGCCCAAGTACTCTACGAAGCCGTAGATCATCGGCCTATACCAGGTGTTCTCCCGAAAGGGGTATGCGGCTGTAGACCCTCCGGGCGTTCCTGCCGAGGTTCAGCAGAATTTCATAGGGTATAGTGGAAGCCCTTGCGGCGAGCTCCCGGGCGGTTATCTCCTGGTCTCCGCCGCGGCCCATAAGAACGGCCCCGTCGTCCTCGGAGAAGTCCCCGGCCTCGGTGACGTCCGCCATCACGATGTCCATGCAGACCCTGCCGATTACCGGGGCCCTCTTGCCCCCGACCAGGACGTCGGCGTTGTTAGAGAGAATTCTGCCGAAGCCGTCGCCGTAGCCTACGGCGACGGCCGCCGCGAGGGTGGGGCGGGAGGTTATGAAAGTTCTGCCGTAGCTCACCGGCTGGCCTGCGGCCAGCTTCCTGACGGCTACAATGCGCGCCTTGGCCCGCATGACGGGCCTCAGCGCCGCGGAAGAGGGCCCTCCTTCCTCGAAGGGGCTCACCCCGTAGAGCGCCAGCCCCGGCCGCACGGCGTCCATGTGGGCCCCCGGGTAGGCCAGGGAGGCCGCGCTGTTTGCCATGTGGCAAAGGGGGCTCAGACCCTTTTTACGAAGCAGGTCCTTAAACTCGTTGAACCGCTGGAGCTGGATGGTGACGAAATCGGCGTCGGCCAGGTCTGCCTCGGAAAAATGGCTCATGAGGCCGATGACCTTGAGCCCTTTCATGTCCAGGACCTCGGCGACGTCTCTTTCGTCGACGAGGCCGAACCGTCCCATGCCGGTGTCGACTTTCAAATGGACGTCCAGGGGACGGCCGGATTTTTCCGCCACCCGGGAAAAGGCCCGGGCGGCCTTCAGGTCGTGGATTACGGGCGTGAGGCCGAGCTCCATGAACTTCTCGGGCTCGGTGGTGTCGAAAAGAACGAGCAGGGGCGCCTTTACGCCCGCCTCCCTGATCTCCTCGGCCTCCGAAACGAAGGCCACGGCCAGGGCATGGACCTCGGCGTCCTCGTACAGGCGCGCCAGTTCCGCCGCTCCGTGGCCGTAAGCGTCGGCCTTGACCACCGCTATTACGGGCAGGCCCTTGACGGACTTTCTTACGGCGTCGAGGTTGCCAAGAGCGGCGTCGAGGTCTATCTCCGCCGTGACTCCCCTACGCACCCTTGTTCTCTTCTTCCGCTTCTTCTTCCTTCTTCTTCCCCTCGCCCTCCACGGGCTTCTTGGGCGTGACGTCTATCTCGTCCGGCTCGGATACGGACTTCTTGAAATTCCTGATTGCCTTCCCGATTCCGCCACCGATCTCGGGAAGCCTGGAAGCCCCGAAGAGCACCAGGACGATCAGGAATATGATTATCAGCTCCTGGGTGCCAAACCCAAACATAGTGTTTCCTCCTTACGGTTATTACATAACCTTGCTCAGGTCTTCTACCGTGTTTATGTTAACGAAGCTCTTGCCCCCGGGGTCGATTTTCCTGACCTCGCCCTCGTCGAGGCACACCGCGCCGGCCTTTTCCACAAGTTCGCGAAGCGACCTCGAGCCCCTTTCGAGGACCTCCGCCATTATGCCCAAGGCCGAGGCGGCATAAAGTCCGGGCAGGGGCTGGGGCCTGCCCTCGAACCCTGCCACGACTACCCTGGATTTATTGTTACTCGTAATATACCTTAAAAGCTCC
>JASFVA010000085.1:0-6601 GCA_050050055.1 Nitrospirota bacterium | reverse complement strand
TTCAGGGCCGCCGCCGAGGCGGAGACGGTGCACGCCCACAACCACCTCAGGGCGATGGGCGGCATCAAGTCCACGGCCGAGAACATCCAGGCCGCCGTGGGGGGAGAGACCTACGAGTTCGAGAGCATGTACCCGCCGATGATAGAGGACGCCAAGGCCGAGGGCGACAAGAAGGCCGAGCAGTCCTTCGTATACGCCAACGAGGTCGAAAAGGTCCACGCGGAGCTTTTCAAGAAGGCCGCGGAGAAGCTCGACAAGCTCGAGGAAGTGGACGTCCACGTCTGCAAGGTCTGCGGCTACACCGTCGAGGGAGAGCCCCCGGACAAATGCCCCGTCTGCAACTCGCCCAAGTCGGCCTTCAAGAAGGTGGACTGATTTACTGAAGCTCAAGAGGTGGGCCGCCCGCGGGCGGCCCACCCTATTTTACTTTTCGAGCACCGTGGCCAGAAGGGGCGAGGCGCCGTCTATGACGTGGAGGTGGGCCTTTTCATCTCCGCCCAGCGCCGAGGCGAACTCTTCGGCCAACGCCCCTCCCCGCGAATCGAAGCCGTCCGAGACGACCACGAGCCGGAACCTGTTGAGGCCGTGGGCGTCCCTGTCGCGCCTCCCCGCAATTGCAAGGCCCCTGAGGACGGCCTCCTCCGGAGCCCTGGCTATGTAGACGAGCAGGCGTCCTCCGATGACCATCCTGGCCTCCAGGGGAAAGCCCCCGGCCTCCGCGTGGCGAAGGACCTCTATGCGGTCGAAGACCTCTTCCGGGCAGGCGCACCCGAGGGCTCCCTTGACGAAGGCGGCTATCGAATCCCTCTTGGGCAATTACTCCGAGAGTTCCCTGATGGTGGCTTCCAGCAGGTCGGTTATGACGGAGGCGTCGAATTCGCCGTTAAGGTGCGGAAGGATGTTGGGTTCGGGCAGTTGGCCCTTTATCTCCTTGTCGAGGGCCTTGCAAAAGGCGTTCATTATCCTGGGGTCGAACTGGGTGCCCAGGCATCTCCTGAGCTCGTCGATCGCCTCTTTGAGCCCCAGGGCATCCCTGTAGGGCCTGTTCGTGGTCATGGCGTCGAAGGAGTCCGCCAGGGAAAGTATCTTGGCACCGTCGGTGAGCTCGCCGTCCAGCAGCGCGTCCGGGTACCCGTTGCCGTCGGGCCGCTCGTGGTGGTGCTTCACGCTCTGGACGACGTCCTTCCACGGGAACCTGATCTTGGAAATTATGTCGTAGGATATCTTCGGGTGCTGCCTTATCTCGCGGAGCTCCTCCGCCGTCAGGGTGCTGCACTTGCTCAGTATCCGGTCGTGGACGATTATCTTGCCCACGTCGTGCAAGAGGCCGGCTATATATATCCCCTCGATGTCTTCGTCGTTCCAGCCGAGCTCGCGGGCTATGGCCACGACGTATTTGGCCACCCTGTGGGAATGGTGCCTCGTGCATACGTCCTTCGCGTCGATGGCCGCGGCGAAGGCCTGGATGGTGTCGTGGTATATGAGGCGCATGTCCTCGAGAAGCTTTTTGTTTTTCCCGAGGTTTGCGGATAGGTCGTTGAAGAGGTTGTGGTTCTGAACGGCAATGGCGATTTGGCTCGAAATGGCTCTCAGGAGCTCCAGGTCCTCGGCGCTGTATTCCTCGGAAGTGAACTTGTCGCTCAGAACGAGGGCGCCTATGAATTCGTCCCTGGCCCAGAGAGGCACGAAGACCTCGGCTCCCCTGTCGCGCAACGACGAGGTGGCCTCGTCGGAGAGGGCGTCGAAATCGCCGTTTCCGCCGCCCAGGAGGTAAGCCTCGTTCCTCTTAAGCAGCTCGTGGTAGTCCAGGGCCAGCGAATCGAGGTCCGCGTCGCTCCAGCCCTTCAGGGCGATGGGGACGAGGACCCCGCCTTCTCTGTCATAGATGAAGATGGCCCCCTTGACGGCGAGAAAGGTGCCGGAGACGACGTAGAGGACCGAGCGTATCTTTTCGTTGAAGCTCTTGACGCTGGTGATCTCCTCTCCCAGGTCTGCCAGGGCGGTGATGTTGTAGAGGATGCGTTTGATTTCCGTGTTCATTTCTTCGCTTCAGCCCCCAGGCGCTCGAGAGCTTCGGCCTCGTCCTTGAAGGTCTGGACGTGCCTGGTGAGGCCCAGCATGTCGAAGGTTTCCTTGTGTGCAAGGCTGAGGCTGGAAAAGCAGAGCCTGCTGGCGGACTTGTCGAGCTTCTCTATGACGCTCAGCAGTATCGAGATGCCTATGCTGTTTATGAACTCTATTTTCTTGAAGTCCAGCACGATGGCCTTTAATCCCAATTCCAGGCACGCCGTGCATTCCTTCTCCAGCTTCTCACCGACGATGTTGTTCAGGTAGCCCTCGGGGCGAATCACCGCCATGTCGTCGAACTTTTCGGTCAATACCATGAAGCCGCTCATTTTTCCGTTACCTCGTTTGGCGTTATTTTCTTGACCAGGACGACCTTCGTCCCTTCGTCCGTGGGATAGAAACTCACTTCGTCCATCAACTCGCGCATCAGCCTGAGCCCCCATCCCCGCTTGCTGCCGGAGGCGAGCTTTTCCTCTAGGCTTGGGAAGCCGGCCCCTTCGGGCACAAAGGGTTTGCCCGGGCTCTCTATGGATATCTCGACCCGCTCCCTGTCGATGGAGAACTTCAGGCGGACCTTCTTGTCGTAGCTTCCGCTGTGCTCCATGGCGTTAAGGCAGGCCTCGATGATGGCAAGCTGAAACTGGCTGACGAGGTCGGGCTTCAGGTGTATCCTCGAGCACAGCTGCTCGACGGCCCTGGCCGCCACGAGCTCGGCGTCCTGGGCCATGGGTATGACAATCTCGAAACTCTCCGAGTCCCCGCCGACGGCGCGGCGCTGAGACCGTATGAGGCTTCTCGCCTTCTCGTTGTCGTATCCCTTTATCTCTCTGAGGTAGGCGGCCCTTATGAAATCCTCCAGGACCGGGTCCGCCGCCACCCGAAGCCCTCCGGTGGCCCTCAGCATGCCTCCCTTTTCGAGGGCCCGGACGACTTCTCTTAATTCCGCCTCCCGCACGCCGAGCTCCATCGAAAGCCGGTCCTCGCGGCGGGCGTTTCCTGCGTTGTCCAAGAGGTGCCAGAGGAGCTCCAGGGCGATGGAGCGCTGCTTTGCGTCGGAGAGGAATCCACCGAGCACCGAAGACCAGTAGAAGGACGTGTCGCCGCTTGTCACATCGTAGCCGTAACATTCCCAGAAGTCCTCCTCCGCGACCTTCAGGCGGTTCTGCCTCCAGAGGCACTTGGCCAGGTTCTTTATATAGAGCGGGTTGCCTCCGAGGAGGCCCATGAACTTCAGGCAGTCGTCCTCCGCTGTCAGCCCCAGGCGCGCTCCGAAGTTGCGGAAGAAGGCGAATGCATCGTCCTCGGGCAGGGAGGCCAGCGACATCTTCCCGGTCTTGCCCCGAAGGGCGTCGTCCGAGAGAATGGACTCCAGGGAGCCCTCGGGCGAGCCCGTAAGCACGTGGGGGCAGAGGGCGCTGTTTATGGCGTCTTCGAAAAGGCTCACCATCCCCTCGGCGTCGCCGGGGCGGTCCTGGTAGAGCCACGCCGCCAGGTGGAAGTCGTCGAGCATCACCATGACCGGCATGCCGCTCCTCGCCGCCGACACCACGGGCACCGAGATGGCACCCATGAGCAACGAATGGACGTCGCCGCTTCTCATCTGCTCCTCGAGGTCCTCAATGATCTCTATCATCCATCCATGCCCCGCCGACGAGTAAAGGGGCATGAGCCTGCGGAGGGGCACCACGCGGTTCAGGGCCAACGAGGGGTCCTGCTTTAGGTAGGCTATGAACTGCCTTACGAACCTGGAGAGGTAGTCCCTGGCGAAGTTTTCCCCTCCCAGGGCGGCGCGCTGGAAGCCGTAGTAGAAGGGAACCACGTGTCCGGTCTTCCAGAAAAGGGACCTGTGAAACTGCTTGAGAAGTTCGGTCTTACCGATGCCCCTTGCCCCTTCGACCACCACATTGCTGGTAAACCCTTCCGTGCTCAACTCCGCCACGCGCCCGAGAAAGGAAAGTTCACTGTTCCTGTTAGTGAAGTCCGTCTCGGACAAGGCGTTAAATGGCAATTAGGGCACCTCTTGCCGGCCCTCTATGGGGCCTTTTATAAAGTTAAAATCACTAATATTATATTGGACTGCGTTAATTTGTTTCAAGCAATTTTTCACTTTCTCTTTGGTGCGTTCTTCTTCAATGGATTTGCGAGGAGTTTTATTCTTATGAATTCCTCTAATGAACATGCGACTCCGTGGAGGTTTAGAGGGCTCCATTCCCTTTATGGTAGAAGCTTCACAGAGGCTTGGGCGCTGGAAAGAGAGGAGCCGCCTTGGCCGAGGAACGATTCCCCGGGGGACCTCAGAGTTCAAGGCGAAAGCCCAAGCCGAAGCAGGTATGGTTGTTTGACTTAATGCTGATTATTTAGTAACTTAAGAGAGGGTACGGGGCGTGGCGCAGTCTGGTAGCGCACCTGCTTTGGGAGCAGGGAGTCGGAGGTTCAAATCCTCTCGCCCCGATGTGTTCCATTCTCATGCGCCAGTAGCTCAGTTGGATAGAGCAGTGGCCTTCTAAGCCACGGGTCGGGGGTTCGAATCCTCCCTGGCGCACTATTTTTATCGGGCCGCTAGCTCAGTTGGCAGAGCAGCTGACTCTTAATCAGCGGGGCGGCGGGGCGGAACCACCCCGGCGTGCCATTTTTATTTTTAATGATTTTGAGTTATAATATTTTTTGCCTCGGTGGGCGTAGCTCAATGGTTAGAGCACTGGACTGTGGCTCCAGGTGTTGGGGGTTCGAGTCCCCTCGCCCACCCCATTGACAGGTGAGCACTTGATTGAGCTTTTTAGATATGAAATATGCGCCTGTAGCTCAGTTGGATAGAGCATCGGCCTCCGGAGCCGAGGGTCGGAGGTTCGAATCCTCTCAGGCGCGCCATCTTTATCGGGCCGCTAGCTCAGTTGGTAGAGCAGCTGACTCTTAATCAGCGGGTCCGGGGTTCGAATCCCCGGCGGCCCCCCAGACATTAAGGGGTTACGGTCAACCGTGGCCCCTTTTTCATTCCTGCCTGTGACTATCTTGCGACCATAACCGAGGCTCTCTGTTGCCGCGCTTTGATTTTTCCGGGCAAGCTGGTTTACTCTTAAATATCATGGATTTATTGGCGATACTGGAGCGCATCCGGAAAAAGCGCGTCCTCGTGGTGGGGGACGCAATCCTCGACTGCTACATATTTGGGAGGGTGCGCAGGATCTCGCCCGAGGCGCCCGTGCCCGTCGTGGAGGTGGCCGAGGAGACCTTCGCCCTCGGCGGCGCCGCCAACGTGGCCAACAACGTGGTGTCCCTGGGAGGGCACGCCACGGTGCTGGGGGTGGTGGGCAAGGACAGGTCGGCGGAGAAGTTGACCGAGATAATGACGGACAGGGGCATTGAGTTCCTCGCCGTTGAGGACAAGAGGCCCACCACCGTAAAGACCAGGGTGATAGCGCACAGCCAGCAGGTGGTCAGGTTCGACCAGGAAGACACGAACAGGCTGAGCGGGAGGTCCCTGAAGGGGTTGATCTCGCACCTGGGCGATGCCGTAAAGGAGCACGACGCCGTGGTGATTTCGGACTACAGCAAGGGCGTTATAACCTCCGGCGTCATGGAGGCAGCGCTCAAGGCCGCTGGGCGGGACAGGAAGCTCGTGGTCGTGGACCCCAAGGCGGACCACTACAGGCTCTACAAGGGTGCCTCGGTCATCACGCCCAACCTGCTGGAGGCCTCGGCGGGCTCGGGCGTGGCGATAAAGGACGAAAAGACCCTCCTGCGCGCCGGCGGCATCCTCCTCAGGAGGCTCGGGCTCAAGGCGGTGCTCATCACGAGGGGCGAGAAAGGCATGACTCTTTTTGAAAAGGGCAGGGCCACGCACATTCCCACCGTGGCCCGGGAGGTCTTCGACGTCACCGGGGCGGGAGACACCGTGGTGGGCACTTTCGCCATGGCCTGCGCGGCGGGGGCCTCCATGAGGGAGGCTGCGGCCATCGCCAACCACGCCGCGGGCATAGTGGTGGGCCAGGTCGGCACGGCCACCGCCACGCCGGCGGGGATGAAACGGTCCTTCAAGGGCTGGAAACCCGACTTCGAAGAGGTCAAGGTTTAATATGGCAAAGGCGATTGCTCTCCTTTCGGGCGGCCTCGACAGCACCCTGGCTGTGCTCCTTCTGAGGCGCCAGAAAATAGACGTTACGGCCGTCACGTTCCTCACGCACTTCGGATGCGACATGAGCGACACTTCCTCCTGCTCCTCGGACTCGTCTTCGAACGCGGCGAAGTACGGCTTCACGGTGAAGCTCTGCCACCTGGCCGACAAGTTCATGGACATCGTGAAGAACCCCAAGTTCGGCCACGGCAAGAACATGAACCCCTGCATCGACTGCCGCGTGCTGATGCTCAGGGAGGCGAAGGTCCTCATGGAGATGACGGGGTCCGATTTCGTGGCCACGGGCGAGGTGCTGGGACAGCGCCCCATGAGCCAGCGCAGGGAGACCTTCCCGCTCATGGACAGGGAGGCGGGCCTCGAGGGCTACGTCCTCAGGCCCCTGAGCGCCAAGCTCCTGAAGCC
>JASFVA010000084.1:0-6619 GCA_050050055.1 Nitrospirota bacterium | reverse complement strand
GTGCCCCTGAGGTCGAAGGGGGGCTTCAGTTTTCTGATCCTGAGCGTGCCGCCGTCAAGCCAGGCCCTCGAAAGCTCCGAGTTGTTGTACTCCCAGTCGAAGTGTACGGCTGCCTCGACGGTGGAATTCTGGGTGCCCTCTCCCCTTTTGAAGATGCCCATGATGTCCTTCTGCCCATCACAGACGGCGAAGCGCTTGTTGTCGGGAGCCACGGTGACATGCACTCCGAGGCCGAGCCCTGTATGTTCCGCAACGTCCTCCATTATTACCATCTTGCTGCCGTCGTACTTCACCCTCCAGATGTTGAAGCCCTCGGCCGGGTCCTTCACCGGGGTGGTCACGCCGTAGATGTAGAGGTTCTTGCCGCCCTGGGAGTCCACTATGAACTCGAACTCCTTGTAGGGGTCGGGCGACGCAAAGGCAGCCAGGTGGTGGGGGATGGGGGTTTTGTTGCCGGCCCAGATGGCCATGTTGCACCATGCCATGCACTCGCCGCTGGCCATGTCGTATGCCGCCACGGAACCCGCAAACTTGCCCGGGACGAGATGCACCCACCTGCCTATCTGGTCATAGACGTCCTGAAAGGTGGGGTCGCCAAAGATGGCGGCCTCGGCCTTGCGAGCGCCTACGGGTGAACCCTTGTTATTACCGAGGCCGAGTGTGGAAGCCCCCGCGAATGCGGCTCCCGCAATTCCGGCCTTCATCAAGTCGCGCCTCGAAATTCCCATGCTTCATCTCCTTTCTAAAGATTAGTGAGAACCAAGGTTGGCTGGTTCCTCTCCTTCTTTGGAACCAGTAATCACCCCCCTCCCGCAGGTTTCTTTATGAATTAGGCTTTCTGGCCCCCTCTACTATTTTCTTGGAAACCGTTTTAGCCCCTGCTGCGCTCTATATTTCCAAGAAATGTGCCAGGATTCTCAATGCGCTAAGCATACGATTTAGAGGCAATCCTTAGGCAAGGGACGATTCTCGGCTTTTCATATTGAAACAAACATATGTTTCAGAGTGAAAAGAGGCGCAGGTATGGCTCTCCGGACTGCGAAGTAGAAGTCCATGAGAGGGATGGCCTTTGGAAGAACAGGTCCGCGGGTGAGCAGCTCATCGAGCTGCTTAAGGAGCAAGAACCCGGGACCAGGGCATCCGACATCTTAAGAAAGCCCCGTATCAGCGAGCAGACTCTTTGCCTCTGGGAATGGAATTCTGGGGGACGTCCGTCTCGGAGGCCAAGCGGCTCCAGGCGCCTGAGGAGAGCGAAGCCCCTTTAAAACAAGGGAATGCGAGAGGGGAGGAACCCCCACGGGTAGCCCTACTGGATCCTAAGGAGCTTAAGACAAGAAATCAGGGACGCATCGGACACACCCAACTAGAATATTTCTATCTCTCTTCCAATCTCTGATGCTAACAAAATCATACATTTCTACCACTATTCCTCGTTTATTGCATCACACTTAGGGCGCATGATAGGAGGTGCAAATCGCAAGTTTGATTACGCCGTGCTGTTCGCGTCTTTGGAGGGGTACTCCGCAATGACCAAAAAATAAAATTGTTGCGGCATACAGGAAGTAATGATGCCACTGCTGTATTGATTTCTAAAGCTAATCTTCCCGCACAATCCCAAGCTCGTCCCATATCCAGCTAAAGTCGTAGCAGGGTCGCCCATCTCGCTTGTTACTCTCCTCCATATTCTCCACCTGCTTCAGTAACTCGATAACCTGCTGCCTGCCTTTCTTAGACCGCATCGCCTGTTTCGGTGTCTTATCCCCAAGGGCTGGAATGCGATCCTTGATCCACTGCCTGTAATGCTTGTCCAGATACTCATTATAGATTTGCTGCTCAACCTCAAAAGGGATGTCATCCGAGGGTTCTTTGTGCTTGCCTTGCTGGGACTCAAGGTGCTTCCCGATATCCTCAAAGGCATCTATCTGGTGGACGGCATCGGGGACATGCTTCTTTACCAGAGCCTTGCCTTTCTTCAGGCGTTCCTTGGAGTTGGTTTCAAGGACCATATGCTTCTTCTCGAAGCAGACTCTGCCAAGGACTGTAGCCTGACCATCCTTGTTTCGCTTGCCAAGCCAATCAAAACCATTGCCATCCTCGTACTCATCAAGGCTCTTGATACCTCTCAGGGCTTTCAGTGCAGCGTTCTTATCCTTGACCTCATAAAACGCCTTGGAGATAACCATCTGGTGGCCGTCCGTATTGGTCAGCTGGGGCATCCGAGGATTCTCTATAATGTCGAACCAGTGAAAGTTACAGTAATACCCACCCATCTCCTTGAGGAAATCACGCATCGTCAGATCTGGATGCAGTTTGTGGTATTTGTCGAAACCGAACTTGTAGTCCCCTAAGATGTCTTCCTTCTTATTGAGCGGGTAGGGATATACGGCACCACTCAGTATCTTCTGTCCGTCAAGTTCAAGGATTCGAGCCGCAAAGATGTCCCATTTATTAAGTGAAGCAGTAGCGGCTTTCTCCCGAACATCATGTTCCTCGCCCAGTAACAGATCCTTGAGCAGGAACCCTTTATCGGGAAACCCCTCTTGAACTTCAAACAGACTCAACACAGAGGATTTCATCATATCAAGTACTTTTCGCTCCGCAAGGGGCAGCACGTGGGATGCCTCAATGTAGAGGTCTATCAAGGACCTCCCCGTATCTTTATCCACCCAGTCGTGGACGATCCATTCGTGGAAGTTGATATCAGCCATTGTGAGTTCGTCCCTTGTCAGCTGCATGGAAGGGTCAAAATCACCCCAAAACTCGACAAATACGTCCTCAAGCTTGTCTTTGGCTACGAGTTCTCCGAAGAGCTGAAGCAGATCTTGATTCAGGCGTTTCTTAACAGACTCTTCGCCGCCTATGGGGACGTGTTCGTTCTGAAGGCAACACTTTTTGTATTTCTTTCCACTGCCGCAAGGGCAGGGGTCATTTCTTCCGATCTTTAACATGCCATATTTTAACTTAACTGGCTCCAACGAGGCATGTGATGCTGAGGATTCTCATGAGCAATAACGCCTGAGTGAGAAAAGGTGTCATGGTAGGAGGTGTACATCGCAGCTGAGGCATGGATGCTTGAGGGGTTGCCTTCAAATAAGCACGTCTTGCTACGGTACCAATTAACAAGCACAAATGAGGCACAGAGCGTTCTCCCTGCATTAGCGAGTAAGGCTTCGCGCATCAGAATGGGCACCATGAAGGCCAATCAGGTCGCCAATAGCCCGCGTGGCTTGGATATCGCCAGCATCATGCGGGGTATTCCGGGGATTGAACTCGGTCTTCTGCGACGCTTGCTCGCATGCTTTCAGAAAATCATAAGCCGGGGGCAGCAAGTCAACTTTTGCAATATTGCATTTTTCGAGGCCTTCGGAATTCTCCCGGAATTCTCCCGGAAATCCCCCGGAAATCCCTCGGGGGCTATTCGATATCCCGATAGGCCTTTATGTCCTTGATCCTTAGGCGGCCTAGGCCCTCCCTGAGCGACAAGCGCTCAAGGTGCGTGTAAACCGAGTTACGGTGGACGGGGAACAGCCTCCCGTAGGGGCTGGGTTTCTTGACCTTGATGTATTTCTGCAGGGCGTCGTAGAGACCATCCGGGGGCTTCACAGTGTGCTTGCCTATATGGATTTCCCGGCTCTTGGGGCGCAGATGCCGGGGGGTGAGCCTCAGCACCGCCGCCAGCGGGAGCGGCGTGTGCAGGAGCAGATCGTAGATAAGGCCGTAGTGGGGCCTGGAGCCGTAGGCCTCCCCGACCAGATACCGCACGACATTGCCTTGAACCCTTCCGCCCGACATTGCCTTGAACCCTTCCGCCCGACATGGTTGAGATTAAAAAAACCGGGGCGAATTTGTCAAAGGTTTCGGGGGATTGCAAGAAAGTTCTTGGACACCGCCTCGCCCCGTACTTTCCTCTTAGAGAGCACCCCTCACATACTTGGGTCAGGCTCATGTCCTCTCCGACCTTGTCATGGTTTCCCGTGACTCCTGGGCCGCAGAGGGCCCTCAGAGGTGCAAGATGGCACGACAGAAAGGGATAGTATCAACCTTTTCCCGGAGGGCATCCTAAGATAGCTCCCTGGAAGGCTGTGATACCAGGGTGCCGCACTCATGGCTTGCTGCGGCCCATAGGAAAGGAAAGGCTGGACAATTTCTAAGCGCATAACCCCTTGTTTTGCTTGCAAAAGTGCGACAACAAAGAGCCCTTAACGTATTCTGTCACGAAATTTCTAACCATCGCATATAAGACCTTGATATAATGACATATAATCGAGTAGTCACTAACATTTGCTTTAAAATGTTTCATTTGCTATTATATTGTGCATGAGAAGGGAAATCAAGTTCACTCTATTGCGGAGGTTTCTGATGCAGAGGCTTGCTTTTTATAAGGAGCCCTCAAGGAGTGGTACCCCCAGAGGGGATCCCATCGGTTTCTCCAAGGTTAAATACAAAGCGAGTCTTTTAATGCTTCAAAACCTTATCCAGAAAGAGATCGCCAAAAAGGCGGGGGTCTCTCACGGACTTCTGCGTAAATGGAATACAGAAGAAGCCTTCAAAAAGCAGGTTGAGGAAAACCGCAAGGATTTCGCACGCTTTTTCATCACTCACGCTGCCAGGAAGTCGTCTATGGTGACTGCAGAGCTTGAGGAATACATGAACAAGCCGCTTGCCGAGATGGTAAAACTTCCTGTGTTATCAGTTGAAGACCCAGGAGACGAATACAGGGATGCGGATCTGTACAGTCTTGAACTCATAAATGCTATAGGAGACGCTATCCGGGAGGCCAACGAGAAGAGTGAACTCGGCATTGATCTTCCTGCCACAAAGGAATTTATGATTTTAATGCGCCATGTTCTCGGTGACAAGGATGCGAGGGCATGGCTGATTGCATCCGGGCTTGATATTGGCTCATTTATCGAGTCCGCGAAATCAATACTCCTCAGGGAGGTCATGGATATCCTGGCAAAGGACGACCTGACCGAGGACGATCGAAGGCAGGCACTCTATAGATTGGCGTTGTTACGGAGAGTCGAACAAGGACTTGATAGCATATGCTAATTTTTTGCCATTTTAGGTAACATTAACATAATGATGTCACTAATGCAGAGCCGGCAACGGATAGATAGGCAGAGGAATAGTTGAATTTATTGACTGTACAGGAAGTGGCTGAGCTCCTCAGGGCAAAACCCTCCACCATATACGCTTGGGCTGAGCAGGAACTCATCCCTCACTGCAAACTTAATGGCCTTCTCCGGTTTTCGGAGGATGACATCAAGGCTTGGATAAAGAGTAATCACAAAAAGCCTGCGGAGGAGTATAATAATCCTGCAGGTAGAAGGCCCAGGGAAGGAGGGCAGAGTTAAATGGGCCTGTACAAACGGAAAGGCAGCCGGTTTTACTGGATGTCTTTCAGGGTAGATGGTAAGCGCATATATGAGTCTACCCGAACCTCGAACAAGAAGCTGGCAGAGAAACGATACGCAAGGCGACTTATCGAGATTGAAGAGGGTTACTGGTTCCAAGAGCCGACAATCCTGTTTCGGGAGGCTTGGGAAAAGTACATGAGGGAAGAGGCGGAGTATAATGCTCCGGGAACTCGCATGAGGGCCGAACAGAGCGCAAGGAACTTCCTTCCTGTTCTGGGCGATCTGGCGCTTTCCAGGGTGACACCCGCGGTCCTGAGCTCTTATAAGGCCACTCGCCTCAAAGACGGGGTATGCATTTCGACCGTCATAAAGGAACTCCAGTTCGTAAGGAGAGTGTTCTCCCTGTGCAAGCGTGAATGGCTGTACGTGAGGCAGAGCCCGTTTGAGTTTTTCAGAATGCCGGCTGATAACACTCATCGGGTCAGGATTCTTGAACCGGGGCAGTTTGAAGCTCTTGTTGCCGCATGTCCGTCGTGGCTCAGGCCCATCGTCATCCTTGCCAGATACACAGGGATGAGGAGGGGGAATGTACTGGGCCTCACGTGGGGTCAGATCGACTTCTCAAACAGGCTTATCAATCTCGATATGACCAAGAACGGACAGAGGCTGTCCGTACCCCTGACGGAGACCCCGTACGGCGTTCTCGTTGAGATCAAGTCGTCAAAGGTCGTTCGGCTGAACTGTCCGTACGTGTTCCACGAAAGGGGGAAGCCCGTGAGCCCGCATAAGGTCACGACGGCCTTCAGGAGGGCCTGTAGGCGCGCTGGAGTGGAGAATTTCCGCTTCCATGACCTGAGGCATGACTTTGCCTCGCGTCTCGTTCAGGGAGGGAATGACCTGTATATCGTGCAGAATCTACTCGGGCATAAGGACGGGCGCATGACCCAGCGGTATGCCCATTTGAGGGTCGAGCACCTCAGGAGGGCATTGGATGTCTTGGAGGGCGGTGACATTTTGGTGACAGTTGGCAGTAAAAAGGGGTTACATGAGTTGTAACCCCTTGATTTCATTGGCGTCCCCAAGGGGATTTGAACCCCTGCCGCCGCCTTGAAAGGGCGGTGTCCTAAGCCAGGCTAGACGATGGGGACTATGTTTGGTGAGCCGCGAAGGATTCGAACCTTCGACCCACGCCTTAAAAGGGCGTTGCTCTACCAACTGAGCTAGCGGCCCATCCTGTAACCTATTACTTTACCCGTAAA
>JASFVA010000083.1:0-6620 GCA_050050055.1 Nitrospirota bacterium | reverse complement strand
ATCAGTCCCAGGAGCGAGGGCCCGAAGATGATGCCGGCAAGGAGCTCCCCCAGCACCGGGGGCTGATCTATCTTCCTGAAGACCACCCCGGCCGTCCACACCACGGTCATGACCATGAGCAGGTTTATCGTTGGACTGAAGTGCGGGGTGCTTCCGAGGGCCTCTGTCATACTGAGATTCTATACCACCATACCCCTAATTCCAACAGATAATACCGGGCGGCAAGGCAAGCATCCGCTTCAGGACCGTGTTATAATTTGCTATATTTTCCATGGAGAAGGGCATAGGCCATTGAAGATAGTCACGGCGAGGGAGATGCAGGAGATAGACCGCAGGACCATCGAGGGCTGCGGCATACCGAGCGCGGTCCTCATGGAGAGGGCGGGGCTTGCCGTGGCGGGGAGGATATCGGAGATGTACCCGCCCGGAAAGCTCATAGTCCTGGCCGGAGCCGGAAACAACGGGGGCGACGGCATAGTGGTGGGAAGGGAGCTTCATGACTCGGGGTGGCACGTGAAGGTGCTCCTGCTCCTCAAGGAGGACAAGCTCAGCCCCGACTGCCTCGCCCAGTACAGGGCGGCAAAGCAGATCGGGGTCCCCATCGACTTCAGGACGACCGTCGAGCAGTCGGACCTGCACGCGGCCGTGGTCGTGGACGCGCTCTTCGGCACCGGCCTGAGCAAGGAAATAACCGGGCCTCTTGCGGAAACCATAGACAGGCTGAACGATTCGGGCGCCCCAGTGATAGCCGTGGACATCCCCTCGGGTGTCGCCTCGGACAACGGCCACATCCTCGGCACCGCCGTGAGGGCCACGGCCACGGTGACCTTCGGGGCGCCCAAGAGGGGCCACTTCCTCTACCCTGGGGCGGATTACACGGGGGAGCTCTTCGTGGAGGACATCGGGTTCCCCATGCCGTTTTTCAACGACGTGGGCTGCGAGCTCCTGGAAGCCAGGGGCATGCGGGCCCTCCTCCCTCCCCGGCCAAGACGCTCCCACAAGGGCGATTACGGCCACGTGCTCGTGGTGGCGGGCTCCAGGGGGAAAACGGGGGCTGCCTTCATGGCGGCCAGGGCTTGCCTCATGAGCGGCTGCGGCCTGGTTACCCTTGGAGTGCCGGAAGGCCTGATGGGCGTTTTCCAGTCACGGGTCACGGAGGAGATGTGCCTCCCCCTGCCCGACCGCGGAGACGGCACTCTCTCTTCAAAGGCGGCGGAGCCGATACTTGGCTTCCTCGACGGAAAGGCCGACGCCCTTGCCATCGGCCCGGGAATCGGGGTCTCGGAGGACACGAAGGAATTGGTCAGGGCCCTTTCGGCCTCCCTCGGGAAGCCGGCGGTCCTGGATGCCGACGCCCTCAACGCCCTCCAGGGCAGGGCCGAAATACTCCGGGGGGCAGGCGCCCCTGTCGTGCTCACCCCGCATCCTGGGGAGTTTTCCCGCCTCGCCGGAAAGCCCGTTGACGAGATGGAGTTGGACAGAATCGAGTCCGCCCTCGCCTTCTCGAAGGACTACGGAGTTACACTGGTCCTCAAGGGGGTGCCGACCGTGGTGGCCGACCCGGGCGGAAGGTCTTTCCTGAACCCCACGGGCAATCCCTCGATGGCCAAGGCGGGCACGGGCGACGTGCTCACCGGAATGGCGGCCTCGTTCCTCGGCCAGGGCCTCGGCCCCGCCGAAGCCGCCTCCCTCGCCGTGTACCTCCACGGAGTGGCCGGGGACCTGGCGGAAGCCGAGTTCGGGCTTCATTCCGTTCTGGCCTCGGACATAATAGGAGCCATTCCTGACGCCTTCAGGACGTTGAGGCAGCCTTGAGCCTGGTCATTCACCCCAGAATCTTCGAAAGAGCCCGGGCCGACGGCGAAGTGACGGCTTTCTTCACGGGCAAGGAGCCGGGCATCGACGTCTCCGGGCTTACGGGCATGACAGTGCACTTTCCCATGCAGGAGCATACGGCCCGGGTGAGGGCCGTTACGGAAAATGCCTCCGGCGAGGTCGCCGACGCCGTCGTGACCGGAGAGATAGGCATACTCCTGGGCCTCAAGGTCGCGGACTGCGTCCCCGTGCTTCTTTACGACCGCCGCAGAAAGGCCGTGGGGGCGGTGCACGCCGGGTGGAGGGGCACGGCGGCGGGCATTCTTAAAAACACCGTCGCCATGATGGTCCGGGACTTCGGCTCCGACCCCGGGGACATCGCCGTTGCCATCGGCCCTGCGATAAGGTGGTGTTGCTACGAGGTGGGCCGGGAAGTGCTCGACCCCGTGGTCCGGGCCTCGGGCGAAGGCGACTACCACATGGAAAAGGACGGAAAGCTCTGCCTGGACCTTCCGTCGGCCAACAAATACCAGGCCCTATCCGTTAAAATACAGGCCGAAAATATCGAGGTCATAGAGGAATGCACCTACTGCTATCCCGACAGGTACTTCTCGTACAGGTACGCGAAGGGCCCAACGGGGAGGCAGGGCGGCTTTATAGGAATCCCATAGCCCGGAAGGAGGCTCAGAACAGATGGTCAAGGCCGGCGACATAATGAAGAAAGAGGTCATTTCGGTCCACCCGGAGATGCCGGTTGACAAGCTCGGGAGGTTCTTCATCGAGCACGACATAAGCGGCGCCCCGGTAATAGACTCCCAGGGACAGTTGATCGGGATCGTGACCGAGTACGACGTGATCAGCCAGAGCAAGAAATTCCACATCCCCTCCATGCTCCGCATCTTCGACGCCATCATACCCCTCAAGGGCTCCGAAGCGATCGAGAAGGAGATACAGAAGATGGCGGCCTCCCAGGTTGCGGACATCTGCACCACTGATGTCATCACCATAAGCGAGGACACGCCCATGGAGGAAATAGCCACCATCATGGCCGAAAGGCACATCACCCTTCTCCCCGTGGTCCGGGACGGCAAGGTGGTGGGCGTGGTGGGCAAGCACGAGGTCATCCGCGGGGTGGCTGGTGAGGCTCCTAAGCAATAGCCCCGAGGACACCGCCGAGGCGGGCCTCAGGCTCGGCAGGCTGCTCAAGGCAGGCTCCACGGTCTGCCTCTACGGAAGGCTCGGGGCCGGCAAGACGACCTTCGCAAAGGGCATAGGCCGCGCCCTCGGCGTTCCCGAGCGGGACATAACGAGCGCCAGCTTCACCATAGTGGCGGAACACGAGTCCCAGCCGCCTTTTTACCACATAGACCTATACAGGCTGGACAGCGGCGAGGACGTCGAAAACGCCGGAGTCTACGATTTCATCGGCGGCGAGGGCATAGCGGTGGTGGAGTGGGCCGAGAAGCTGGAGGCCCCGGAAGGCTGCGTCAAGGTCTCCCTGGACATCCTGCAGAATGATTCCCGAGAGATTATAATAGAGGGCATCGATGAAGAGGATTGGAATAATATGCAAGCCTGACGCGCCGGAGCCGCCCGGGCTCCTGAAGGACCTCGTCCCCTGGCTCCTGGAGCGGAAGTTCGAGGTGTACCTGGAAAAGGAGGTCGCCGCCTTCAAGGACGCCAAGAGCGTGCCCCGCTCGGAATTTCCAGGTGTCGTGGACATGGTGGTGGTCCTCGGCGGCGACGGCACCATGCTGGGCACGGCGAGGCTGGTGGCACCGAGGGGCATCCCCGTGCTGGGGGTCAACCTGGGCGGCCTGGGCTTCATCACCGAGATATATACCGACGAGCTGTTGCCGGCCATGGAGAAGATAATAAAGGGTGAATGTCCCACTGAGGAGAGGATGATGCTCGCCGCCCGCATCACGCGGGAGGGGGAGGAGATCTCGCGCTACACGGCCCTCAACGACATCGTGATAAACAAGGGCGCCGTGGCGCGGATAATCGACCTGGAGGTAAGGGTGAACAAGACGTACGTCACCCTGTTCAAGTCCGACGGGGCCATAGTGGCCACCCCCACGGGCTCCACGGCGTATTCCCTATCGGCCGGAGGGCCCATACTCTACCCCACCCTCCACGCCCTGGTGCTTACGCCCATAAGCCCGCATACCCTGACCAACAGGCCCGTCGTGCTCCAGGACGACGCGAAAATAGAGTTGACCCTCAAGTCGCGCAGCGACGGCGTGCTCCTTTCTCTCGACGGCCAGGTGGGTTACACCCTCAGGGGGGGCGACACCGTGGAGGTCGAAAAGTCCCCCCACGTGGCCACGCTTTTCCGGGCCGGGGGAAGGGACCACTTCGACATTTTGAGGACAAAGCTCAAGTGGGGCGAGCGATGAGGCTTTCCTCCACCCGGGACGTCAGCACGGTGCTCGGCTATTTCGAGGCCCTCGGTTTCGGGCGCCTGCCCATCGCTGTGCCCGGGGCCGGCGGGATGACGAGGGGGGAAAAGGCCCGCGCCCTCGAGGCCCTGCGCGTGGAGATGGGCGAGTGCCGGAGGTGCAAACTCGGAAAGGGCAGGAAGAACCTCGTCTTCGGAGAGGGCAGTCCCGACGCGGAGGTCATGTTCGTAGGCGAGGCCCCGGGGCGCGAGGAGGACCTCCAGGGCAGGCCCTTCGTGGGAGACGCCGGAAAACTCCTGACGAGCCTGATAAACAGGATGGGCTTCAAGCGGGAAGAAGTTTACATAGCAAACATCATAAAGAGCCGCCCTCCCGGAAACCGTGACCCTGAGGCTGAGGAGATAAGCGCCTGCCTGCCTTTCCTGGAGAGGCAGTTGGAGATAATCGCCCCCAAGGTGATAGTTTCCCTGGGTCGGGTGTCGGCCCACACCCTCACGGGCCTGAACACGCCGATATCGAGGCTCAGGGGGCATTTCCACTCTTTTCGGGGTATTGCCCTCATGCCGACCTTCCACCCCGCATATCTGCTCAGGAACCCGAGGGCCAAGCACCTCGTGTGGTCCGACGCCAAGCAGGTGCTGGAGCTTCTGGGCAGGGAAGTGAAATGAAGAACCTCTGGGCCCCCTGGAGGATGCAGTATATTCTCGGCAAGAAGCCCCCCCGGTGCATCTTCTGCGCCATGCCCGGCGAGGGCCGCGACAGGGACAACCTCATCCTTTACCGCGGCGAAAACACCTACGTCATAATGAACCGCTTCCCCTACAACAACGGCCACCTCATGGTCGTCCCCTATGTTCACGCCCCCGACCTGGAGGGCCTCGAACCGGGGCTGATGGGGGAGATGATGGAGCTAACCCGGTATTCCGTGGAGTGCGTAACCAGGGCCTTTTCGCCCGACGGCTTCAATATCGGCATAAACCTCGGCAGGATAGCGGGGGCGGGAATCGAGGAGCACCTCCATATCCACATAGTGCCCCGCTGGGCGGGGGACGTAAGCTTCATGACCGTCCTCGACGAAATAAGGGTCATACCGGAGCACGTGCTTGACACCTTCGACAGGCTCCACCCGGTGTTCAACAGGGATGCTTAAGGAACTCCGTGTTAAGAACTATGCCATCATCGACGAGCTATCCCTGGAATTCGAGCCCGGCCTGAACGTCCTGACAGGAGAAACGGGGGCCGGGAAATCGATAATCATCGGCGCCCTGGGCGTTGCCCTCGGCCAGAGGGCCTATACAGAGATGATCAAGACCGGCGCGCCGGAGGCCGTCGTGGAGGCCTTCTTCGACATCGGGAATCACCCCCTGCTCGGAGAGATGGGCATAGACGGCTCCGAGGGCATCGTTATACGCAGGGTAGTCTCCAAGGCGGGCAAGACCAAGACCTACATAAACGACACCATGGTCAACGTCCAGAGCCTCGCGTCGCTGGGCTCCCGCCTTGTGGATATCCACGGGCAGAACGAACACCAGAGCCTCCTCTCAAGCGATAACCAGCTCATGCTCCTGGACCGCTTCGGGGGGCTAGACCCCGTCAGGGAAAAGGTGGCCCTCCAATTCCGCGAGACCGAGGCGTTGAAAAGAAAGATCGAGGGCCTCAAGGCCGGAGCACGGGAGGCAGAGCAGAGGCTCGACCTCCTGAAGTTCCAGGTGAGCGAGATAGAATCCGCCGCACCCGAACCCGGAGAAGACGAAAGGCTCGAGGAGGAACAGGCCATACTTTCGAACCTCAACCGCCTGAACGAACTTACCGAGGGCGCTTACGCCGAACTATACGGGGACGAGGGCTCCACGGTAGAGCGCCTCACCCATGCTGTTTCGTCGCTTAAGGAGATGTCCTCCATCGACAAGAGCGTCGAGGAAATCATCAGGGTACTCGAGCAGGCCCTCGCCCTCACGGAAGACGCGTCGCACTCTCTCAGGGCCCACAAGGACAGGTACGAGCCCGACCCCGCCAGGCTCGAGGCCGTGGGTGACAGGCTGGAACTGATAAGGAAGCTTAAGAAGAAATACGGAGACGCCATCGCCGACATACTCGCCTTCCTCGAAAGGGCCAAGGGGGAGCTGGGCTCCATCGAGACGTCGGGGGAGTCGCTCGAGGAGATGGAGGACGCACTCAAGCACGGAGAGGAAAGGCTCCACGCCCTGGCCGGAGAGCTTTCGAAGAAGAGGAAGGCGGTTGCGGCGAAGCTCGAGTCCTCGGTCACGGAGGTCCTTAAGGACCTGGCCCTCGAAAAATCCGAATTCCGGGTCAAGCTCGAAGATGCCCCTGTCTCTTCCGCCGGCTCCGACGAGGTGGAGATCCTCTTCTCGGCGAACCTCGGCGAGGCGGCGAAGCCGCTTT
>JASFVA010000082.1:0-6748 GCA_050050055.1 Nitrospirota bacterium | reverse complement strand
CTCCGGCGGAGACCCCCGGGGAGATGCCCGCAGGGGGAGAGGCGGAAAAAAGCGCGCCCTAAGGCCCTAAGGGGGCCGGCGGGGCCTTTCCCTTCTTTTTTTCTCAACGGTAAGTGAAGGCCGCCGCTCTGCGCCCGCGCGTCTTGCCCCCTCCTCGATGCTTCCGCTTCCGCGCCCGCGAGGCGCCCCCGGCGCTTCACGGGGACGGTTTTCCGTTCTTCCCCGGTATCCGCCTCCCATAAGGCGATATGCTAAAATAAGAAACCCATGGCGAGAAAAAAGAAGGCCCCCAAGCACCAGCGACCCGGATGGGACGAGTATTTCATACACATCGCAGGTGCGGTCTCGCGCAGGGCCACGTGCATGAGGCGGCAGTACGGGGCGGTCGTCACCAAGCAGAACTCCATAGTCAGCACGGGCTATAACGGGGCCGCCCGGGGCGTGGAGGACTGCCTGGAGGCGGGCAAGTGCACCCGGAAGGAGCTCAAGATTCCCCACGGCGAGCGCTACGAGCTGTGCCACAGCGTGCACGCCGAGGCCAACGCCATCATCCGCGCCTCGGCCGAGGAGCTCCAGGGGGCCACCATCTACGTGGCCGGCGTGGACGGCGAGGGCTCCCAGTGCCCCAGCGAGCCCTGCATGATGTGCAAGAGGATGATACTGAATTCCAAGATAGCCCGCGTGGTCTACTCCGACGGAAACGGGGGCTACGTCGTGGAAGACCCCCTCAAGTGGCTTGACGGCAGGGTATGATAGAGCTCCTGAAACACATCGGCTGGCGCGACGTCCTGGACATAGTCCTCGTCTCCCTGATACTCTACCGCGTCCTGCTTCTTCTGAGGGGGACGAAGGCGGCCAAGATGCTCGTCGGCCTCCTGCTCCTTCTCTTCGCCTCCGTGCTCTCGAGGTACCTGAGGCTCTACACCCTGGACTGGCTGCTCCAGAGCTTCTGGGCCTACATAGTAATCGCCCTCATAGTCATTTTCCAGCCCGAGATAAGGAGGGCCCTGGCCAGGATGGGCGAGGCCTCCTTCCTGCCGGCCTTCACCTCGGCCGAGGAGCTCAAGAGCCTGGAAGAGATAGTCAGGGCCTCCATCTCCCTGGCCAACCGCAAGATAGGGGCCCTCATAGTCATACAGAGGGAGACGAAGCTCAAGGACTTCGTGGAGCTCGGCACGCCCCTGGACGCCAGGGTCTCCAAGGAGCTCCTCATGAGCATATTCCACCCCAGCTCCCCCATACACGACGGCGCCGTCGTGATCAGGGGCAACAGGGTCATCGCCGCCGGCTGCTTCCTCCCCGTGGCCCCCTCCACGCGGATTAGCAAGGCCCTCGGCACGCGGCACAGGGCCGCCCTGGGGCTTACGGAGGAGACCGACGCGGTGGTGATAATCGTCTCCGAGGAGACGGGGCAGATCTCGATGTCCCTGAACGGCAGGCTCGAGACCCACCTGGACATGGGCACCCTGCGGGACATGCTCACCGACCTGTTCACGATGAAGAAGGCGGCGGCGTCATGAGAAAGAACATATGGATGAAGATAGCCGCCGTGGCGCTTGCGTTGTCGCTCTGGATGTGGGTGATAGCCAGGGGCAACACCGACGTCTCGATAGATGCGGCGGTGGGCTTCGACAACATACCCGAGGGGCTCCGGGTGGTCAAGTCCGAGACCGTGCCGTCCGTGTCCCTCGGCCTGAGGGGCCACGAGCGGGTGGTGAAGAACCTCTCGGATTCGCCCCCGGAGGTGGTCATCGACCTCGAGGGGCTCGCCGAAGGAAGCTACAGGCTCGACATCCGGAAGGACGACGTGCGCGTGCCCGCCTTCGTGAGGGTGGTGAACATATACCCCGCCTCGGTGAACGTATCGCTCGCCGAGGCCGCCAGGAAGAGCGTGCCGGTTAAGCCCCACGTGGTGGGAGAGCCCAAGAAGGGCTACAAGGTCCTGAGGATGAAGGTCGTGCCCGGAAGCGTCGAGGTGAAGGGCGCCGAGGCGGAGGTGGCGGAGCTGGAGTCTCTCAAGACCGAGCCCGTGGACATCTCCGGGGCCTCCGGGAACGTCAGGCGCGAGGCGGACATCGCCGGGGCCGGGGAGCTGGAGCCCGAACCCGGCACCGTGACAGTGGAGATAGCCATAGGGAGGGAGCGCTGATGAGGCTTTTCGGCACCGACGGCATAAGGGGCAGGGTGAATTCGAGCCCCATGACTCCAGAAAAAGTGCTCAGGGTTGGAATGGCCTCGGCCAAGGTCCTCAAGAAGAAACACCTGGGAAGGAACATGATCCTCATCGGCAAGGATACGCGGCTCTCGGGCTACATGATAGAGAGCGCCCTGACCTCGGGGATCTGCTCCATGGGGATGAACGTCACCCTGGTGGGGCCCGTGCCCACGCCGGGCATCGCCTTCTTGGTCCGCGCCCTGAGGCACGACGCGGGCATAGTGATCTCGGCCTCCCACAACCCCTTCGAGGACAACGGCATCAAGCTGTTCTCCGCCGACGGCTTCAAGCTCCCCGACGAGCTGGAGGGCGAGATTGAAAAGCTCGTGGTGGACGACGGCATACTCAGGAACAGGCCCTCGGGAGAGGGCATCGGCAAGGCCGCGAGGCTCGAGGACGCCACGGGCAGGTACATAGAGTACATCAAGTCCACCGTGCCCAAGGGCATGACCCTGGAGGGCCTGAAGGTCGTCGTGGACTGCGCAAACGGCGCGGCCTACAAGGTGACGCCCGAGGTGCTCAGGGAGCTCGACGCCGACGTCGTCACCATAAACGACTCCCCCGACGGCCTTAACATCAACGCCGGCTGCGGCGCCCTGCACCTGGACGGCCTGAAGAAGGCGGTGAAGGAGCACGGGGCCCACGTGGGGGTGGCCCACGACGGCGACGCCGACAGGACCCTCTTCATAGACGAGAAGGGCGGAGTCGTGGACGGAGACCACGTCCTGGGCATGTGGGCGGGGGAGATGAAGAAGGCCGGCAGGCTCAGGGCCGACACCGTGGTGGCCACCGTCATGAGCAACCTGGGGCTCGAGCGGTACCTCGAGCGCAAGGGCATCAGGCTCGTGAGGACCAAGGTGGGCGACAGGTTCGTCACCGAGAGGATGATAAAGGACGGCTTCAACCTCGGCGGCGAGCAGTCGGGGCACATAATCTTCTTCGACTATAACACCACGGGCGACGGCCCCATAACGGCCCTCCAGGTGCTGTGCCTCATGACCCACAGCGGGCGCTCCCTTTCGAGCCTGGCGGGAAAGATAGAGCTTTACCCCCAGATACTCATCAACGTGCCGGTAAGGAAGACCACGGGCTACACCTCCGTGCCGGAGATCACCAGGGCCGTCAAGGGCGCAGAGCGGAAGCTGGGCTCCACGGGGAGGGTGCTTGTGCGGGCTTCGGGCACGGAGCCCAAGATACGGGTCATGCTCGAGGGCGAGGACCCCAGGACCATAAAGAGGCTTGGCAAAGAGATAGCGGGTGTCATAAAGGAAAAGATGGCTTGATCTACTTCGTCGCTTTTCTCTCGGGCGTCGTATTCTTTCACCTCCACGATTATTTCCCCCTTTCGGCCGCCGCGCTTTTCCTGCCAGCGGCGATGTTTTTCTTCCGCAGGGGCAGGCGCGCTGCCCTGGCCCTCCTGGTCCTGGGCGCCCTCTACCCCGCCCTCAGGGACGCCCCCGGCGAGGGCCTTCCCTTCCGGAGCGGAAGCGTCAACGCCTCGGGGCATTTCAGCGCCCCGGCCGTGGAGCTCAGGAAGGGCTTCGCCCAGGACTTCGAGCTCGCCGGCGGGGGCGGGCGCATCGAGGTGCATTCCGACGAGCCCTTCGAGATAGGCAGGGAGTTCGAGCTGAACCTGAGGATAATCTCCCCTTACCCGAGGAACAACCCCGGCGCCCTCCCCCCGGGGCAGTTCGCGGTGCTGGGGTACGTGCGGAATACGGGAGACCTGAGCCGCTCCGTCTCCTTTTCCTTCAACCGCCTGAGGGACAGGCTCAACCGGGCCATAGCCGGGAGGTTCGACCCTGAGACAGCCTCGCTCGTCATGGCCGTCACCACGGGGCACAGGGCCAGCATGAGCTACTCCCTCAAGGACGACTTCAGGCGCTCGGGGCTCGCGCACCTCCTGAGCATATCGGGGACGCACTTCGGCCTCCTTTTCCTGCTTCTCTTCGGCGCCTTCAGGGCGGCCATGGTCCGGCTTCCCATGGGCGCCCTCGAGAGGCTCACGGTGTACCTTACGCCCTCGCAGGCCGCCGCGCTCCTTTGCCTTCCGTTTCTTCTCCTTTACCTCGGCATATCCGGCATGCGGGTGCCCACGGTGAGGTCCTTCGTGATGATAAGCCTCTTTCTCTTCGGGCTCCTCGTGGGGAGGAAGGGTACGTGGCTCAATTTCCTCGTCCTGGCCGCCCTGGCCCTCGTCCTTTGGGACCCGGGCGTGATGGCGAGCCTCTCGTTTCAGCTTTCCTTCCTGGCCGTGCTCTTCATCGGCTTTTTCCTGAGCGGCGGCCCCGCCGGAGGCGGCGCGGGGGAGGACTTCGGCCCGGAGGAAGAGGAGCGGAAGGGGAGAAGGCTACGCGCCGCCCTCAGGTACCCGGTCAAGAGTTTCGGCATAACCTTCGCGGCCACGCTGGGCGTGGCGCCCCTCATCGCCCATTACTTCAATTACCTCTCCCTGATATCCCCGGTCTCGAACCTCGTGGTGACGCCCCTGGTGTGCATGGTGCTGGTGCCCTTCTCCGTCCTGGGCTCCTTCGTCTATCTGGCTACTGGGAGCTTCGTCTTCGCCCCCCTGGTCTCAGGGGCGGCCGGGGCCGCCACACACCTGGTGGGGGCCTTCGCCTCGGTGCCTTACGCCTCGGTGCCGGTGCCCGCCTTTCCGCCCGCGGTGCTTATCTTCTACTACGCCGGGTTCCTGGTTTACTTCGTAACGAGGCAAAGGGGGGTCCTCCTGGTTCCGGCGGCGGCCGTGCTGGTGCCCCTGGCGGTGGCCGCCTCGTCGGGCGGAGGCCTGGCCGTCACGTTTCTCGATGCCGGGAGGGGGGACGCCTCGGTGGTGGAGCTTCCGGACGGGAAGGTGCTGGCCGTGGACACCGGGAGCAGGGGATGGGAGCTGAGGAGATACCTCCGCCACAGGGGCATCGAAAAGATAGACGTCCTCGTCCTTACCCACCAGGACCACTACCACGTGGGAGGGGCCGGCCCGATGGCGTGGCAGTACGATGTCGGCGAGGTCTGGGACAACGGGGCCGTGGACTACCCCGAGGACTTCCCCCGGGGGCCGGCCAGGAAGAGCCTCAAGAGGGGAGACTCCGTGGAAGGCGAAGGCTATGCCATAGAGGTCCTCCATCCCCCCGGCGGGTGCTCCGGCAGGCGAAACGACTGTTCCCTGGTCATGAAGGTGACCGGCGAACGGGCCTCGTTCCTCTTCCTCGGCGACATAGGCCCCCGGGCGATGAGGGAGCTACTGCCCCTGGGGGAAAAGCTTAAAAGCGACGTGGCGAGGTTCTCCGACCACGGCACGTGGGAGGAGGCCCACGGTGAGTTCGTCGAGGCGGTGTCGCCGGACATGGCCTACGTTAGGGGGCGGTCCGACGAGGGCAAGGAAAAATACTTGACGAAGGCGAGGGTGATATACTCTTACGGCGAGGGAGCGGCGAAGGCGGAGGGGACGCCCGGCGGCCTGAGGGTCAGGACGTACGTGGGCGACGCCAGGCTCGTCAAGGCGGACGGCCTTGACGGGGAGCTCGAAAATGTAAGAAAATTGTTCGCCGCCTGGTAAATCGTTTCTATCGGAGGGGATCAGTGGAGGATATGGACAAGCTCAGGCACCTCATCGGGCACTGGATGGAGCATAACGCCGAGCACGAAAAGACCTATCTCGACTGGGCCGGGCGGGCCGAGGAGGCGGGAAAGCCGGCCCTGGCGGAGGTGCTAAGGCAGATAGCCGCCGAGACCAGGGGTCTGGAGAAGCTTCTCGAGAAGGCGAGGGGCGAGGTTTAGCCCGCCGCCCTGACCGCGGGCTTTCGATAGAGCCTGCCCTGGGAGGTGTCCCTCTCCTCGAGTTTCCGCTCTATGTCCCCCAGGAGCCGGTGCTTCGAGCGGTCCCACCGCGGGGCCACGAGTATATCGTCCGGGGCCGTGGCGAAAAGCCTCTGCACCACCATGTCCGGAGAGAGCCTCTCGAGGAAGCGGGCCGCGAAGTCCACGTACTCTCCGTAGTCGAAGATGTGGAAGGGCTCGCGGGCGTAGAGCTCCGCCAGGGGGGTGTCCTTTATCACCTGAAGCTGGTGGACCTTCAAAAACCCGATGCCCGTGCCCGAAAGCTCCCCGGCCATCTCCAGCATCTCCCCGCGGGTCTCCGTGGGGAAGCCCACTATGATGTGCGCCCCGGCCTCGAGGCCCCTGCGGCGCGTCTCCTCCACCGCCCGGAGGAAGGCCGGGTAGTCGTGGCCGCGCCTGATGAAGTCGAGGGACTTCCGGTAGATTGACTGTACTCCGTACTCGAGGAGCACGAAGTTGCGCTCCCCCAGTTCGGCCAGCATGTCGAGCTTCTCCTCGTCGATGCAGTCCGGGCGGGTGCCTATGGCCAGGCCGATGACCGAGGGCTCGGCGAGGGCCTCCTCGTATAGGGCCCTGAGCTTTTCCACGGGGGCGTAGGTGTTGGTGTAGGGCTGGAAGTAGGCCAGGAAGCTTTCGGCCCCGTAGCGCTTCCTGAGCCAGGACATGCCGCCCCGGACCTGCTCGGCCACGGAG
>JASFVA010000081.1:0-6786 GCA_050050055.1 Nitrospirota bacterium | reverse complement strand
GGCCAGTAAAAGGGCGGCCCCTACGGTAAGGTATCCTCGCACTTTATCTTCCCTCCTCCTTTTGCCCTTCTTCCTGGTAGATTACGCTCCAGGGCTTGAGCCTCAGCGACTGGAGCAGGTCCTGGAGGTCCCGGAGGGTCCTGTTGAGGTTCGAAAGCAGCTCGTCTATGCTCCGGTCCTGCCTGCCCACGGCCCCGCCCACGGCGTCGGAGGCGTCGCCCACCTTCCTGGCCGACTCGCCCACGGCCTCCAGCATTACTTCGGCCCTGTCGAGGTTCTTCTTGGCCTTGTCCATGACCTCGTCGAAGTCCCCCCGGCCTTCGCTAACCAGGAGTCTCACCTCGCCGAGGACCTCCTGCATCTTCTCCGTGGTGTCGTAGAGCCCCGCGGCCACCTCGTCGAGGTTCGAAGAGGCGTTCACGATGGCCGTGTTGGTGTTCTCCACGAGCCTCTCTATGCCCCTTATGTTCTTCTCGTTGAAGAGGCGGTCCATGTCGCGAAGGAGTTTGTCGAGGGTGACCGAAATGCCCTCCAGGCCCGCCATCAGCTCGGAGAACTCCACGGGCTCCTCCGAGGGGAGCGTGGCGCCCGGCTCGAGCCGGCCCGCGCGGGTGCTCTTCACCGAGAGGAGCAGGTAGATGTCCCCCACGAACCCTATCTGCGAGATTCGGGCCGTGGTCCCGTTATAGAGGGCGGTGCCCTCCTCCACGCCGATTACTATGGTGACGAGGTCGCCGGGCTCCCGGGGGGCCACGATGTCCAGCACCCTGCCGGACCTCACGCCCCCGAGCCTAACCTGGGCGCCCACCTCGAGGCCCGCGGCGTTGGTGACCTTGGTGTAGTAGGTGTCGTAGTCCCTGAAGAGCTTGGCCCCTCCTATGAGGACGACGAGGACGCTGAGCGTGACGAGCGAGCCCGCGACGATTACGGCGGCTTTCACTTCGTCCCTCAGAAACGCCAAGCCCCGCCTCCTAATCCCCGGCGATGATGCCCAGGTAGTCCTCGGGCGAGTACGTGTCCCTGTCGGGCTGTCGTTCGAGGAACATCCTCACCCTCGGGTGGTCCGAGGCCCTGAGCTCCTCGAGGCTGCCCTCGAAGATCTTCTCGCCGAGGTCCAGCATGATAACATGCTTCGCGATGGTAAATATACTTTGAAGCTCGTGGGTGACGACAACCACCGTCATCTTGAAGACCTCGTTGAGCTTCAGTATCAGCTCGTCGATTCCCGCCGCCGTCACCGGGTCGAGGCCCGACGAGGGCTCGTCGAAAAACAGTATCTCCGGGTCCAGGGCGATGGCCCTGGCGATGCTGGCCCGCTTCTTCATCCCCCCCGAAAGCTGCGAGGGGTAGTAGGCCTGGAAGCCCGAAAGCCCCACCAGGTCGAGCTTCATGCGCACCATTATCTGTATGGTGGATTCCCGCAGGCGCGTGTGCTCGCGTATGGGGAGGGCCACGTTGTCGCCCACGGTCATGGAATTCAGGAGGGCCGAGCCCTGGAAAGACACCCCTATTCTCCTGCGCACCTTGTCCAGTTCTCTTTCGCTCAGGCAGCATAGGTCGCTGCCGTTTAGGAGGATGCTGCCCGAGGTGGGCTTGAGGAGCCCGATGAGGTGCTTCAGCAGCGTGGTCTTGCCGGAGCCGCTCCCGCCGGCTATCACCGTGGTCGCCCTCCTGGGGATGTAGGCCGTGATGCCCTTGAGCACGCCCCTGTCGCCGTAGTGCGCCGAGAGGCCCCTTATCTCGATGGCGTGTTCCATATCACGTGAAATAATAAAAGAGCACGGTGAAGAAGAGGTCGAAGACGATGACCATGAATATCGAGACGACCACGGAGGCGGTGGTCCGCCTCCCCACCTCCTCGGCCCCGTGCTCCACCTTGAAGCCCTCGTAGGCCCCCACTATGGTTATGGTGATGCCGAAGGCCAGGGCCTTGAAAAGGCCCGTCACCACGTCCTTTACGTAGAGGGCGTTGACGGTCTGGGTGTAGTATACCTGGGGGTGTATCTCCAGTATCGTCGTGGAGAGAAAGAAGCCCCCCAGCATGCCTATGGCGTCGGCCAGCACCGTGAGGGCCGGGACCATGAGCATCAGGGCGAAGAGCTTCGGGACCACCAGGAACCTCACGGGGTTTATGCCCATGCTGACGAGGGCGTCAACCTCCTCGGCCGCCTTCATGGAGCCTATCTCTGCCGCGTAGGCCGAGCCGCTCCTTCCGGCGACGATTATGGCCGTCACTATGGGGCCGAGCTCGCGCGTTATCGAGACCCCCACGAGGTCGGCCACGTATATCATGGCCCCCACCCTCTTGAGCTGGTAGGCGGCCTGGAACGCAAGTATCATGCCGATGAAAAACGATATGACCGCCACTATGGGGACCGAGTTATAGCCCGCCTGGACTATCTCGGATATGGTCTTCCGGACCCTGAGCCGGCCCTTGGCGACGGAATAGGCCGCCCAGTAGAAGGTGCTGTTGATTAGCCTGGAGGCCTCGTTTATGTCCCTGGCGACGGACATCCGTCAGGACCTGAGGGCGTCGTTCACGGTGCCGTAGGTCTCGAAGACCCTGTCGAGCTTGGCGAACCGGAAGATCTCCATGATCCGCTCGTCTATGCCTGCCAGCTTGAGCCGGCCGTCGTACGACCGCATCGCCTTCAGGCCCTCGACGAAGGTGGCTATGCCGGAGCTGTCTATGTACGTGACGCCGCCGAAGTCCACCACCACCTCGGGGGGCTTGCGCTTGATGAGGCCCATGAGGGCCTTCCTGAGCTCGGGGGAAGTGGACATGTCGACCTCTCCCGAGAGGCCCATCACCTTGGTGCCGCCTATGTCCATGGTCTCAATGTGCATCTTCCGCCTTAAGGAACTTCACGAGCCTGAGCCTGTTCCCCTTTGCCTTGCTTTCGTCCAGCTCGCGGACGTCGAAGGCCCTATCGATGAAGTGCAGCCCCAGCCCCCCGGCCCGGAGGTCCTCGAAGTCCCTCCCCTTCATGGCCTCTTTCCGTGCCTTCGCCCCGTCGTCGTCTATGGTAACCTCGAAGGTGTCAGGGGTTATTATATATTTTAGCGTAATTTCCCTGTCCGTGGCCCCGCCGTAGGCATGTCTTATCACGTTTGAGCAGGCCTCGTCCACGGCGAGCTTGACGTCGGCCGAGGCGTCTTCGCCGAGGCCCGCCATCGCGGCCAGCCCGGCCGTCAAGTTCCTGACCAGGAAGAGAAACCTCGGGTTCGAGGGAACGGTCAGCACGGCCCCTTCCCTTGCTCCCCCGCCTCCGGCCCCTTCGGTCATAGCTATTAAATAGCAGATTAATCGCAAAGTTTCAACCGTTTCGGCATCTCCGCCGCATAGTGTATAATCTATCCATGCCCGGAGAAAGGGAAGCGCTGAACAGAAAGGTCAGGCTCTATTCCCTCAGCACCTGCCCCGTCTGCGCCCGCGTAAAGAGGCTCCTGAGGAGCAACGGCGTCGATTTCGAGGTCGTCGATGTCGACACCCTCGATAGCGGCGAGCAGTGGCTGAGGAGCAAGGAGCTCAGGCAGTACAACCCCAAGGCCACCTATCCCACGCTCGTCGTGGAGGATGTGATAACCGACTTCGACGAGGAGGCCCTGAAGGGGGCCCTGGGGCTCAAATGAACGCCGAAGAGATGACCCCCGAAAGGCTCTACGGGATACTCGACAAGTACGCCCGATCCCGCGGCATGGAGCTCAACGCCGACCGGGAGTTCGTCATCGAAATAGCCGAGGGCCTCCTGAAGAACCAGGAGCGCTACGGCTACCGCTCCTGCCCCTGCCGCCTGGCCACGGGCATCATAGACCGGGACCGGGACATCATCTGCCCCTGCGCGTACATGCCCCCCGACGTGGAGGAGTACGGAAGCTGCTATTGCCATCTCTACGTCTCGAAGGAGTGGAACGAGGGCCAGGTGCCCCACGCCAAGGTCCCCGAAAGAAGGCCGGAAGAAAAGAGATGAGGGGAGCCTTCCCCTCCCCGGGCGGCCCGGGCTCCGGGGCTCAAGGGCGTCGGCGGGCGCGGCGCCGCAGGGGCGGTTTCTTTTAGGGGCTCTCCCTTGCGGTAAAGGGGCCATTGTGGTATAAATTATCAGTCATTAAATTGTCTTTCAGGAGGGTGTCATGAGGGTTCCGCTTATGAAGCAGGCAGCGTGGTGTCTTGTCGTCTTGATGTTCCTTGTCGGCATCGCCCCCAGGGCCTATGCCGGCCTTTCGCCTTCCGAGGTCATCGCCCCGGCGGACGTGGACAGGGCGGCGGACCTCGAGAAGGTCCAGAAGGCGCTGGAGACGAAGATGGTGATGGAGAGGCTCTCGGCCTTCGGCTACACGGAAGAGGAGATCGGCGACAGGCTCGCGCTCTTGAGCGACCAGGAGCTCCACGGGCTGGCCCTCCAGCTGGACGACCTGAGGGTCGGCGGTGACGGCACCGGGGTCCTGGTGGTGGTGCTCCTGATAGCGGTGGTGGTGCTTCTGTATCTCCAGTACACCGGAAAGAGGGTCGTGGTCACCGATTAATGCCCGCGCTTTCGGCGAAGCGGTTCCTGGGGCTCCTCGTCCTTCCGCTTCTGCTTTCTTGCGCCGCGGCCCGCACGGCGGGGCCTCCGGCCAGGGTGCTCGAGGGGGTGCCCTTCTACGCCCAGGAGGACTACCAGTGCGGACCTGCCTCGCTGGCCGGGGTGATGAACTTCTGGGGCGTGGAGGTCACCCCGGAGGACATCGCCGGGGAGATATTCAGCGGCGGGGCAAAGGGGACTCTTAACATCGACCTGGCCCTCTATGCCAGGGGAAGGGGGCTCGAGGCCCGCTACTTCGGCGGGACGCTCGGGGGCATCAGGGACAGCATTGACGCCGGATACCCCGTCATAGTGCTCGTGGACCTCGGCCTCTGGCTCTACCGCAAGGACCATTTCATGGTGGTCGTCGGATACTCCGAAGGGGGCCTCGTCGTCAACTCCGGCCGGGAGGAGCACAAGTTCGTTACCACGGAGGACTTCGTGAGGACCTGGGAAAAGGCCGGCTCCTGGACGCTTCTGGTGAAGGCCCCATGACGAAGGGCGCCGTGGGGCGGCTCTCGCTCTGGCTCGTCGTAGTCCTCTCGCTAAGCTCCTGCGCCCGCGTGATAGTCCTCGAAGACCCCCTCTCCCCTGAGGAGCACATCAACCTGGCCGTGGCCTATGAAAGAAGGGGAGAGCTTGACGCGGCCCTCGAACACTACGAGGCCGCCTCCGGGGAGCTGCCCGTGGCCCACCTCTACATGGGCAACGTCTATTTCCTGAAGCATGAGCCCGAAAAGGCCGAGAAGCACTACCGTAAGGCCCTCCGAAAAGACCCGGAAAACGCCGACGCCATGAACAACCTGGCCTGGCTATACTACACCGAGGGGAAGAACCTCGACGAGGCCGAGCGCCTGGCCCGCGAAGCCCTGAGAATAAATGAGGCCCTGCGCATAAACCCGGAAAAGGCCGAGATATACGAAGACACCCTTCGCAAGGTCCGGAGCCTCAAGGCGAAGGAGGCCTCCCCGCCTTCGGACGAATAGCGCCGGGCAGGGATTCACTGCACTCCGGGAGGAACTCTGAAAGCCGTTGACAACGCCGCTTATGTGTGTTAATTAAATGGCGTGAGGTCAGAAAAGGGGGGAGCAAGAATGAACAGGATTGCCATAGCGCTGCTGATATTGCTGGTTTCGGTTCCCGCCTTTGCGGGCGACGCCATGCCGGAGGGGGACTCGCCCGCCGGGAAGCACATAAAGGCCGGCCTCGACTACCTGGAGCGCGGGGACACGGAGGTAATGAAGAACTCGGACCTGCTTCGCAAGGCCGAGGCCGCCTTCATGAAAGCCATCGGCCTCGACTCTGATTCCGCCCTGGCGCACTATCACCTGGGGGTCACGCGCCTCGCCCTCGACGACACCGACGGCGCGCTCCAGGAATACGAAAGCCTCAAGGAGCTGGACGCAGAGATGGCCGAGGAGCTCCGCGCGAAGATCGAAGATTACTCGCCGCCCGGGGGTGCGAGCAAGGTGGGCGTCTCGGGCGTAATCTGGGTCCAGCCTAGGCCGTCGTGCCCCGAGGGAGAGACCTTTATCAGGGCCTATGGCACCTGCGTGAAGGAAGAGAGCCCCGAGGCGGCCCCCGAAGGGGCGGAGGAGAAGAAGGAAGAGCCCGAGGAGTAGGCGAGAGAGGGGCTCGGCGCATCGGGAGACCTTCCGTTAAGCTCGATTCGACCAACCCATTGCCGCATGACGCGCAAGCCCGGCGAAAACAGTGGATATGCTGGGCGTATCATTTCAAGCAGCAGGGCTTTCCTGTGGAGCGCCTTAAGATCTATTTCTCGGTTTGCGGCTTCGGAACGGGTCTCGAATTCCTCGGAATGCAGGAGTTCCCATGGCCGTCTTGATTTCGTGCATTTCGCGCGGCCCTGCTTGTGCCTTCTGAGGCGGTCTTCAAGGTTGTTTGTGTGTCCGATATAAAGGGTTTCGTTTTCAAGGCTCTGTATGATATAGACGAAATAGTCCATGAAAGCCGTAGGCTGATGGCGGGGTGGACGGGACTCGAACCCGCGACCTCCGGCGTGACAGGCCGGCGTTCTAACCAAACTGAACTACCACCCCAAGGGATGCCACGTGGTAGGCGGAACAGGGCTCGAACCTGTGACCTCAGCCTTGTAAGGGCTGCGCTCTCCCAGCTGAGCTATCCGCCCGTGGAATACTTATTTAACTATACCACGAGAGCCTTTGTCAATCGAGGAAAGCCCCCTTATGCGCGAAGCCGGAGG
>JASFVA010000080.1:0-6816 GCA_050050055.1 Nitrospirota bacterium | reverse complement strand
TGATTGACTTGAAGGACTGCAACCCCGGGATACTCGACGATCTCGGAGAAGTCCAGGACGCCATGGTCTCGGCGGCCAAGGAGGCCAAGGCCACCATCGTCGACGTATCGTTCCACGAATTCAACCCCATCGGCATAAGCGGAATGGTCATCATAGCCGAATCCCACCTCAGCATCCACACCTGGCCCGAGTACGGATACGCCGCCGTGGACATCTTCACCTGCGGGGAGCAGATAAAACCCCTCGATGCCGCCCGCTACCTCATCGAGAGGTTCCAGTGCAAGAACCCCTCGATGGTGGACATGAAACGCGGCATGCTCTCGGTAGACGGCGAGAAGCTGCCGCACAAGGTCACCGACACGGGCTATCACGTCGTAGCCCGGTAGGGCTATTCCTTGTCCTTCAGGGCCGCTATGCCCGGAAGCTCCCTGCCCTCGAGGAGCTGGAGCGACGCCCCGCCGCCGGTGGATATGAAGGATATCGAATCTGACACCCCCGCGCGGTGCACAGCCAGGTCGGTGTCGCCCCCTCCCACGATGGTAAGGGCGTAGGCGTCCGCCACGGCCCGTGCTATGGCATAGGTGCCCCTGGAGAAGGCGTCGATCTCGAACACTCCCATGGGGCCGTTCCAGATGACGGTCTTGGCGTTCTGTATGGCCGCGGCAAAGAGCCTGCACGAGGCGGGCCCTATGTCCAGGGCCTTCCAGCCCTTGGGGATTTCCTGGGTGGTGACGAGCTTCGTCTCGGCCCCCGGCTCGACGCTCTGGGCCACCACGCAGTCCACGGGCAGGTAGAACTTCACGTCGTTGTTCTTGAGCTTCTCCATTATCCTCTCGGCCAGCCCCAGCATGTCCGACTCAACGATGGAATCGCCCACGTCGTAGCCCATGGCCTTTATGAAGGTGAAGGCCATGCCCCCGCCGACTATGACCTTGTCCACCTTGTCCGAGAGGTTCTCGAGCACGCCTATCTTTCCCGAGACCTTGGCCCCTCCGAGGAGCGCCACGAAGGGCCGAACGGGGTCGCTCACCGCCCCCTGGAGGTACTCTATCTCCTTCTTCAGGAGAAAGCCCGCCCCCCCGGGGATGTGCCCCGGGATGCCCACTACCGAGGCATGGGCCCTGTGGGCGGCCCCGAAGGCGTCGTTGAGGTATATGTCGGCCAAGCCCGCCAGGGCCTTGGCGAACCCGGGGTCGTTGGACTCTTCGCCCGGGTCGAACCTGAGGTTTTCGAGTACCAGTACGTCGCCGCCCCGCATCTTTTTCACGGTCTTCTCCACCTCCGGCCCCCTGCAGCTGGGAACGAAGAGCACTTCCTTGTTCAGGAGCCTCTGCAGCCGCTTGGCCACCGGGGCGAGGCTGTACCGCTGGTCGGGCTTGCCCTTGGGGCGGCCCAGGTGCGACGCCAGTATGACCTTCGCCCCCTCGTCCATGCAGTAGTTGATGGTCGGAAGGGCCGAGCGGATGCGGCGGTCGTCGGTTATCATCAAGTTTTCGTCTATGGGCACGTTGAAGTCCACCCTGATGAAGACCCTCTTGCCCTTGACGTTCATGTCGTCGACGGTGAGCTTATTGAAACCGTTGGCCATATCAGACCGCCTTGTTCGAGATGTAGGTGATGAGGTCGCGGAGCCTGGTGGAATAGCCCATCTCGTTGTCGTACCAGGCGAGGACCTTTACCATCCTGCCCTCCAGGACCTTCGTCACCGAGGCGTCCACTATCGAGGAGTGGTCGTTGCCGTTGAAGTCGATGGAGACCAGCGGCTGGTCCATGTACTGGAGGACGCCCTTCATGGTGCCCTGGGCGGCCTTCTTCAAGGCCTCGTTCACGGCCTCGGTGGTGGTCTCCTTCTCGAGTTCCGCCACGAGGTCGACCACGGAGACGTTCGGGGTCGGCACCCTGATGGCCATGCCGTCGAGCCTGCCCTGCAGCTCCGGAAGCACCAGGGCCACCGCCCTGGCGGCGCCGGTGGTGGTGGGTATCATGCTGACGGCCGCCGCCCTGGCCCGCCTGAGGTCCTTGTGGGGGAGGTCCAGTATCCTCTGGTCGTTTGTGTACGAATGGATGGTGGTCATCAGCCCCCTTACTATCCCGAACTCGTGGTGCAGCACCTTGGCCACGGGGGCCAGGCAGTTAGTGGTGCAGGAGGCGTTGGATATGACTTTGTGCTCCTTGGGGTCCAGCATCTCCTCGTTGACGCCCATGCAGACCGTCACGTCGGGCCCCTTGGCCGGCGCGGAGATTATGACCCATTTCGCCCCGGCGTCGATGTGCTTGGAGGCCGATTCCTTGTCGGCGAACCTGCCGGTGGACTCGACCACCGCGTCCACCCCCAGGTCCTTCCAGGGGAGCTTCGCCGGGTCGGTCTCGGCAAGGACCTTTATGTCCTGGCCGTTTACCTTGAGCACGCTGTCGCCGGCCTCGACGTCGCCGCCGAAGGGGCCGTGCACCGAGTCGTACTTCAGGAGATGGGCAAGCGTGCCGGAGTCCGTGAGGTCGTTTATGGCCACGATGTCGAACTTCCGGTGGTCCTGGCACGCCCTTAGGAAATTCCTACCGATCCTTCCGAATCCGTTTATCGCCACCTTGAATGCCATCAGCTAAACCCTCCTTTGGTTTATTTTCAAAACGATTCCAGGCTGTTCATCACGAAGCCGGTTCTGACCTTGGGATAGAAGTACGTCGACTTGGGCGGCATCCTGGCCCCGCCCAGGGCCACCCGCTCGATGTCGGAGACCGCCGTGGGGTTAAGAAAGAAGGCGGCGTCGTAGCGGCCCGCCTCCACCAAACGCCTGGCCTTTTCGGCGTCCATCTCGTAGCCCCATCCGGAGGCTCCCAGGAGCTTGTCGAAGACCATCTCGTGGAGCACCACCACGTCGAGCTCGCGGACGGCCGGGTTGAGGCCCTCGAGGCCCCCGCCCCGGTACAGGAGGCGGTAGAGCGCCCCCCTGCAGTAAAGGCCGAAGGAATGGACGCCGCCTTCGATGGCCTCCGTCACGTCGCTTTCGGCAGGGAGCTCCTGCACCTCGAAGTGCTTCTCCAGCTTCGCAAGGAGGTTTTCAGGGTCCTCGACGTTCACGAGCCTGTGCGTGGGCAGTATGGTAAGGCCCTCGTCCCGGGTGTTGGCGAAGAACATGAGCACGTAGTCGTAGGGTTCGTCGGGGCCCGCCTCCGGCATCCGCCGCCTCACCGTCTTCTGGAAGTCCAGGGCCGTCTCGTAGCGGTGGTGGCCGTCGGCGATGAAGACGTCCCTGTCCCCCAGGTCGCCGCTTATGGCCTCCACGAGGGCCTCGTCCTCGACGATCCAGAAACTGTGGACCGAGCCCTCGGGGTCCCTGGCCCGGAGGTAGGGGGACTCGCGCGTCGCCTCCTCGAGGGCCTTCGATGCCCTCTTCTCCGGGCTCGAATAAAGAGAAAAAATGGGGCTGGTGTTCGCCCTCGCCGTCTCCAGTAGGGCGAGCCTGTCGTACTTGGGTTTTGAGTGGGTGTCCTCGTGGGGATAGACGCCCTGGCCGAGCTCCACCAGCCTGAGGGCCCCGAAAAAACCCGTCAAAGACCTCTTCACGCCCTTGTGCTCGTAGTCCATCCTGTAGGCGTAGAAGGCGGGCCTCTCGCTCCTCAGGAGGACTCCCCCGGCGAGCCATTCCCTGAGATAGCGGGCCGCCCTCGTATAGCGGTTCTCGGTGTCAGTGTCGCCTTCGAGGTCCTTGCCGAAGTCTATGCGCACCACGTTATAGGGGCTCCGCTCGTAGAGCTCCTCCTTCATCTCCGCAGTGATGACGTCGTAGGGCGGCGCGACCACGTCGTCTCCGCTGACCCTCTCCCTGTTGTAATATATGCCCTTAAATGGGATAACCCGCGCCATATAAACTCGTCGAAAGCATTATATTAGCACGGTTCTGTAGGGAATTCAATTAGTTCGGGCCTGACGGGCGGCCATCGCCGGAGGCCCCGGATGGGGGCCGCAGGCCCGGAGGGCACTTTTCCACTTGCAACTTCGGCCCAATAACTATAGACTAAGAAGTTAGCATTGGCTGGATGCCTGTTTGATTCATCGGCGATCAATTTGTTTTGCTAAGGAGTATCGGACCCATGAAAGTTCTTTTCGTATACCCGCAATATCCCAACACCTTCTGGAGCTTCAAATACGCCCTGAAATTCATCTCCAAGAAGGCCTCCCTGCCCCCCCTGGGCCTCCTCACCGTGGCCTCCATGCTGCCCGGCGGCTGGGAGAAAAGGCTCGTGGACATGAACATAGAGTCTCTGGAGGACGGCGACCTAAAGTGGGCAGACTTCGTCTTCATAAGCGCCATGTCGGTGCAGAAGAAGTCCGCCGACGAGGTCATAGAGAGGTGCAACTCCCTGGGCGTCAAGGTGGTGGCCGGGGGGGCGCACTTCACCAGCGGCCCCGAGGACTACCCCCACGTGGACCATCTCGTGCTCAACGAGGCGGAGATAACCCTGCCCATGTTCCTCAGGGACCTGCAAAACGGCGGGGCCAAGCACCTCTACACCTCCGGCGAATGGGGCGACATGACGGAGACCCCCATCCCCGACTGGAGCCTCGTGAAGATGAAGCACTACGCCTCGGCCAACGTCCAGTACTCCAGGGGGTGCCCCTTCAACTGCGAATTCTGCAACATCACTGTCCTCTACGGCAGAAAGCCCCGCACCAAGGACGCCGGGCAGATAATAGCCGAGCTCGACAGCCTCTACGACCAGGGCTGGCGGGGGGGAGTTTTCTTCGTGGACGACAATTTCATCGGCAACCGCGGAAAACTCAAGAGGGAGGTGCTGCCCGCCCTCATCGAGTGGATGGAGAATAAGGGCTACCCCTTCCCCCTCAACACCGAGGCGTCCATAGACCTGGCGGACGACCCGGGGCTCATGGACCTCATGGTTAAGGCCGGCTTCGACACGGTCTTCATCGGCATAGAGACGCCCCACGAGGAGTCCCTGGAGGAGTGCTCTAAAAGCCAGAACAAGAAACGCGACATGATGGACTGCGTAAAGAGGATGCAGCGCGCCGGCCTGGAGGTGCAAGCTGGGTTCATCGTGGGGTTCGACAGCGACCCGGCGAACATCTTCGAAAAGGTCATCAGCTTCATACAGGAAAGCGGCATAGCCACCGCCATGGTGGGCCTCCTGAACGCCCCCAAGGGGACCAGGCTGTTTCAGCGCCTCGTCAAGGAGGGGAGGCTCCTCAGGGACTCCACCGGCAACAACACCGACTACTCCATCAACTTCGTCCCCAAGATGAAGCAGGAGGCCCTCATCTCCGGCTACCAGAGGATAGTGGAGACCATCTACTCCCCGAAGCACTACTACTCCCGGGTCATGAACTTCCTGAGGGAATACAAGAGGCCGCCCAAGAACAAGGCCACACATTTCAACCTGAACGGCATCAAGGCCCTGCTCCGCTCGATGGTGCTCCTGGGCATAGTGGGCAAGGAGAGGTTCCACTACTGGAAGCTGTTCTTCTGGTCGCTCTTCACGAGGCCGAGGCTCTTCCCCCTGGCCATCACGCTCACCATCTACGGGTTCCATTTCAGGAAGACCTTCCAGAGAATGCCGGTATAAGGCTTTTCCGGAGGCCGGGTTCGCTCCAGGACCCGGCCTTCTTGCGTCCGCCCGCGCGGAGAGCCCCTTCCCGGGCAGGCCTCGGGCGCGTCGGGTTACGGCGGGAGGGGGCCAGGGCCGGGGGAATTCCGGCCGGGGCATGTGCTAAAATAGATAATCCGGTTCGTAAAATCCCAATTTTTTAGAGAGAAGGTGCGCCATGTTTAACCTAAAGGCCGTAGAAACCAAGAGCCTTTCGCCGGAGACGAAGTTCAAGTTCCGCTGCTACCCCGGCATCGGCTGCTTCACCAAGTGCTGCTCCAACATAGACATAATGCTCACCCCCTACGACGTCCTGAGGCTCAAGAACCGCCTGGACATCACCTCGGCGGAGTTCCTCGACAAATACACGATGATGCGCGTCGACGACAAGTCCTCGCACCCCTACGCCTACCTCAAGATGGATGGCGAGGACCGCGTCTGCCCCTTCCTCGGAAGCCTGGAGGAGGGCTGCACCGTCTATTCCGACCGCCCCGTAAGCTGCCGCTACTACCCCGTGGGGCAGGGCACGGTCAAGAAGCGCGAAGGCGAGGAGATGGTCCACGAGGAGTTCTACTTCTTCGTCCGCGAGAACCACTGCAAGGGCTACGAGGAGGACACCGAATGGACCATCCAGTCGTGGCGCGAGGACCAGGACTCGGCGGGCTACGACGAGATGAACCGGGAGTGGAAGGAAGTCCTCATGCGCCGGAACCTCCCGGGCAAGAAGGGCCTGGACCAGAAGAAACAGATGCAGTTCTTCATGGCGAGCTACGACCTCGACCGCTTCCGGAGCTACGTCTTCGACAGCCGCTTCCTCGACGTCTTCGACGTCCCAGAGGAAGAGGTGGAAAGGATGCGCACCGACGAGGTGGCGCTGATGAAGTTCGCCTTCCGCTACATCAAGTTCCTCATGATGATGGAGGAGACCCTGAAGCTCAGGAAGGGCGCCGAGCCCGGCGGCGGGCCTAAGACCGGGAAGTGACCCCGAGCTTCTCCTTGAGCCAGGCCTCGACGGCCTCGTCTATGGGGTACATGTCCGAGTAGGCCTTGACCCCCTCGCGCCTCACGGCGTTTTCCAGGAGCTCCGTGGGGCAGTCCGTGACCTCGGCGAAGGTGGAGCTCGAAAGGCCCGAGGTCTTCATTATCATGAGCGTGGGCTTGCCCTTCCCCTTGTACCAGTCGATGTAGAACATGTAGCCCTCGGTCTCTCCGGAC
>JASFVA010000079.1:0-6816 GCA_050050055.1 Nitrospirota bacterium | reverse complement strand
GAGGGCTTCGCCCGGCTGGCCTTTCCCAAATACAGCGTAATAACGGCTCTCTGGTACCTTTCTGCCTCGCAGGGGAGCTCCGAGACGGGCTACGTAACGGCCGTCATCGAGGAGGGAGAGACAACCAGGGCACGGATAGTCCTGCCCCTTCCAGGGGGCGGCGCCAAAGAGGCGAATCTTCATTAAATATTCATACAAATCCGCCATAGTCTTTTTGAGCGATGGAACGGGTGGACTTCAAGAGATATCTCACGGGCTGTTTGGCCGGCTTCATCCTGGGGTTGTTTATAGTGCACCCCTTGTCCATGGTCTTTCAGGGCCTTGTGCACCCCACAAGCGGAGTGGAGTTCGGCAGGGTGCTTAAGGCCTTCGATGCCCACCACCTTCCCATGGCCTTTTTCTTCGCCCTCCTGGGGTCGCTCGTTGGGGCGGCGATAGTCTTCCACCTGAACGTAATCATCCGGGAGAGGCGGAAGGTCAAGGTCCTCGAGGGCCTGCTACCCATATGCTCCTACTGCAAGAAAACCCGCGACGACACGGGCACGGAGAAGGGCGCGGGCGACTGGCACGAGATAGAACACTACATAGCCAGCCGTTCCGAGGCCGACTTCACCCACGGCGTGTGCTGGAATTGCTATGAAAGATATCTGAAGGAAGAGCTCGAGGAGTGCGGGACATCATAGGTCATTGACATTCCCGGCGCGTGTGGTAAATTCTGCTTGAGAGCAGCGCAGAGCTTAATAATGGTTCTAAAGGAGGCCAACGATGAAAAGGATTTTGACAGTCTTGATGGTTATGGCTCTTACCCTCGTAGTAACCCATGATATGGCCCAGGCCCAGATGGGCCCCGGCATGATGGGTCAAGGCCAGGGATACGGCGGCGGGCAGCAGCAGGAACCTCAGCAGGGTTATGGCGGGGGCTACGGTTGCCCAGGCGCCGGGATGATGGGCGGCTACGGCATGGGCCCCGGAATGATGCACGGCTATGGCATGGGCCCCGGAATGATGCACGGCTATGGCATGGGCCCCGGAATGATGCACGGCTACGGCATGGGCCCCGGAATGATGCACGGATGGGGCGGCTGCGGTATGGGCCCCGGAATGATGGGCGGCTATGGCATGGGCCCCGGAATGATGCGCGGCTACGGCATGGGCCGCGGCATGATGGGCGGCTATGGCATGGCCCCCGGATACGGGCCGATGAACCAGCAGTTCCTCGATGAGACCCGGGAACTGAGGCGAGACCTCCACATTAAGATGTTCGACTACATGGAGGAGATGAGAAAACCCGACCCCGACGAGAAAATACTTGAAGACATGCGCGATAACATCTCGGACATGAAGAAACAGATACACGAAAAATACAACCGCTGAGCGCGTTGCGCGGGGGCCGGGCTCTCCGGAGAGCCCGGCCCCACAGGCACCCCGAGGAGGATAAATGGACGTTTTAGCAGTGGCAGATAAAATTCACCCGCACGCCCAGGGCGGTTGGGGCGGTTGGGGCATGGGCCCCGGCATGATGGGCGGCTACGGCATGGGCTACGGCGGATGGCTCTGGGGCATCCTGATGGTCGCCTTCTGGGTGGCAGTAATAGTGGGGATAATCTTTCTCATCCGGTGGCTCGCCGTAAGCTCGAGGGGCCAGGAGAGGCCCGCCCCCACGGAGGACTCCGCCATGGAGATACTGAGGCGGCGCTACGCAAACGGCGAAATCGGCAAAGAGGAGTTCGAAGAGAGAAAGAGGCTCCTCAAGCCCTGAGTCTCCATGCGGCTTTCCCGCGCCGGCCAGGATTATATAAAATAACCTCATGGCGGGCCTGCGGAAAGTTATCTTCATCAACACCAACCGATACCGATTTCCCCCGGTCATTCCCCTCGGCGTGGAGTACCTGGCGCGCTCGCTCAGGAGGGAGGGGTTCGAGGTCCTCGTGCTGGACCTCTGCTTTTCTGAAAGCCCGGAGGCCGACATAGCGGCCGCGATAGACGGCTTCGCGCCCGAAGCCGTCTGCCTCTCCGTCCGGAACGTCGACACCGTGCTCTGGCCCGACACCGAGTACTTCCTTCCAGAAGTGAAGGATTACGTGGCCCAAATTAGAAGGCTCACCCCGGCGCCCATAATAATCGGCGGCTCGGCCCTCTCGGCGGACCCAGAGGGCATATTGGACTACCTGGGCGCCGACGTCGCCGTTTGCGGAGACGGAGAAGCCGCCCTGGCCTCAATCCTCAGGGGGCCGGAAGGTCTGGGCTACCTTCAAGGGAGGGTCGTGGCCGGAGGACCCGCCGCGCCGGCCGCGCTTGTGCGGAAGGAGAAGGATTTTGACCATGCGGCCTATGTCGCCGAGGGCGGCGTCCACGGTTTCGAGACACACAGGGGCTGCTCCTCGTCATGCATTTACTGCATGGAGGCGAAAAGTCCGGCAGTATTCCGCGAGCCGCGGGAGGTGGTGGCCGAACTCAGGGCGTTGGGCGAGTCGGGCTTCAGGGAACTTCACCTCTGCGACTCCGAGTTCAACGAGGACCTCGGCTACTCGCTAAAATTCCTCAGGGAGATGACCGGGGAAGACCTGGGGCTCCGGTGGGCCCTCTACATGAAGCCCGGCAGCTCCCCGCCGGAGCTCATGGAGCTTTTGAGGAAGTCCGGGGCTTATCTGATAACGCTCTCGGCCGACACCCTCCTAAGAGACGCCGGGTACTGGAGGGGCATCGAAGGCATCGTGCGGGGGGCGAAGGGCGAAGGGATAAGGGTTGCCGTGGACCTCCTGGCGGGCTTTCCCCGCGAGAGCGAGAGCGCAACATCAAGGGTCCTCGACCTTTTCCGCGAGATCCGTCCCGACGAGGTTGTCGTAAACACTTACATCCGGCTTTACAGGAAACTGAGGGTCACCAGGGTCATCGAGGACGACCCCTCGCTCCGGAAGTTCGTAAGGGGAGGCGAAAGCGGCGGGGGGTATCTCGCCCCGGTCTTCTACAGCCACCTTCACCGCTGGAGACTGAAGGAGCTCATCGGGGGCGACGACCTCTTCAGGATAGCCGGCGAAGACAAGGGCGTGAACTACCAGAGGGCATAGGCCTCATTTCGAGGAAATTCCTCCCGATACGATGAACGCCATGACCTCTCCGCTGTCGGCGCCGAGGGGCGTGACCTGCTCCGCCGGGACCATAACGAGGTTGCCGGCGAAATTATAGGACTGGGGCAGGTAGACCGCCACCGTGTCCTTGAGGCCGAAGCCCTCGAGGCTGTCGCAGGTCATGAACCCCAGGACCTGGATTCCGCCGCCCAGGGAGACAGCCACGGGCCTCCGGAAGCTTCCCTTCTCCCCCACAAAGGCGTGTATCAGGTCCTTGACGGCCGAATAGATCATCTTGACAAGGGGAAGCCGCCTCATCGTTTCGTCCACCATGCGGGCGGCCCACTTCATCAGGAAATTCGAGGTGAGGAAACCAATGACGGTTATCATTACGAGGGTGAGCAGGAAGCCCATGCCCGGTATCGGGAAATCGAAGAGCCTGTCGATGCGGACGAATATCGCGTATACGACGTAGACCGTGGCCACCACCGGCACCAGAAAGGCAAGGCCGTTCAGGAAATATTTGCTAAGCTGTCTCATGGGAATCTCCTTTAACCGATTTCGGTTATTTTACACAAACCCGAGGAATCCGTGGACGATAATCGGTTAACGCAAGTCCGCTGCGACGGACGACCGCCCGGGGAAACATGCGGCAGAAGGCGGGGCCTTAACCCCTGCTTTTCGTGGCGACGCCTCCGGAGACGATGAAGGTCATGAACTCCCCGCTGTCGGCCGAAACGGGCGTGACCTTTTCCCTGGGAACCACAATCATGTTGCCGGCGAAGTTATAGGACTGCGGAAGATAGACCGAAACCGACTCCTTCATGCCGAACTTCCCGAGGTCCTCGCAGGTCACGAAGCCGAAGAGCCTCACGTCGCGGTCCAGTTGAACGGCCACCGGCCTGTTCAGGAAGCGCTTTCCGCCCACGAAGGCGTTTATGAGGTCCTTCAGCGACGTGTAGATCATCTTTACCAGCGGGAGGCGGCTCATCGCGCCGTCTATCAGCCCCACCAGCCACCTGGTCAGAAAATTCGAGGCCAGAAACCCGATAAGGGTTATGAATACAGCCGTCACCAGCACCCCCATGCCCGGCACCCGGAACTCGAAGAGGCTGTCGACCTTCACGAAGATTATGTAGACCACGTATATCGTGGCCACCACCGGCACCAGAAAGGCAAGACCGTTGAAGAAGTATCTCGTAAGCTTTCCCATTTCGCCCTCCTTCCGCAAGCATTACTAAGCCTATTCTATAGCAAAACAATTGAAAATCCACCCTCCGTAAGCCGGCGTGTCCCGTCTCACCCTCATGATGTTCTCGCGGGACTTGCCGGGTAAGCGCCGCGGGGCATTGGATACTCTTTCAGCTATCCCTGCATTTATCATTTTCTAATCTTATTGATGCGCAGGGAGGGACATACCTAAAACGTAAAGCCCAGCCTTGTGAAAACCTCGTCGTTGCCCGGGGCGTTCCTGAATTCCGACCTCCTGTATTCGAAGGCCACGTAGGCCGCGAGGCCTTTTTCCGGGTCGTTATAGAACGCATACCTGGCGCCGCCGCCGTATCGCTCCTCGACCGTCCAGGCCCCCGAGGCCTCGGCGAGCCCCCCGTCGTCGAAGTGCTCGTACCTGAGGGCCACCTCGAGGGGCTCGGAGACCCGGTGGGCCTTCCTCTCGGCAAAGAGCGCCCCGCCTATGACCTCCCTTTCGCGCATCACGAACTCGTAGGCGACCGTCACAGACAGGACTCCCTCCTTGAAATCTCGGTCAAACCCCTCATACACTTCCCTCCGGAGGGCCTTCATGTATTCGCCATCCACCCTCAGTCCGGCCTCGCCGTCGAGGGCGAGGCTGAAGCCGGCGGAAACCGTGTCGTTCCGCCTGCCCGCCCCAGGCTCGGAGACGAAGGAGCCGAAGACCAGGAAGCCCCCCGCGGGCTCAAGGGACGCCGACACTATGAGGGAGGAAATATCGTCGGCTTCCGGATGGGCGGCCCGGGAGACGGAGGAGGAGTCGAAGAGCCCGGATTCGAAAAGATGCCCTATCATCTCCTCTCCCCCGTATGCCGTGGCCGAGATGTCGAGGCCCCATGGCCACGCAAATCCCACCGTCAGGCCCGGCCGGTTGGTCTCGTAGGCGTCCTGCGTCATGGGGTCCGCCACGAGATGGTTTTCAAAAACGCCGAAGGGCTGAACCCTCTTGCCGAAGACGGCATAGACGGGGGCGCCTTCCGCCTCGAGAGTGAGCGTCGCCTGGTCGACCGATACGCCCGTCTCCTCCGCCGTTCCAAGGTCCTCGGCCACAAAGACGACATCGCCAAACATCCACTCCGCTATGTCCGCCCGGACGCCGAATTCCACCGTGCTTATGGAAATCTCCGAGGCGGCATCCGCACCGCCGCCGCCCACGCCCCCGCGACGGGACCATGCAATGTCGCCCTCCACCGTGCCCGATATGTGTATCCTGTCAATCAAGTTCGGGCTGAATTCCCCAGTGTCGCCTCCCGAACCAGCCCGGGCGTCCGCCGCAGCCAGAATCAGAGCGCACAACACCGCCAAAGCAGCAAATTTAGTCACTTGATTCCCTCCCCTTGGAAATTCTTTATCTCAAGTTATGAAAACCCCGCCCTCGGCGCGGCGTCATCTTCCGCCGTCTCCGGAAAACTTCTCGTCTTCTCTCATGAACGGTGCCGGGACCTTCGTCCTTTTTTAAGACATCTCAGACAGTCCCTGAGGGTGCACACGCCGCAGGAATGATGCATGTAGACGGGGATGTCCTTTTCCCTGGCGGCGAGCTCCACCTCCCTCTTTGCTCGGTGGGAGACCTTGTTGGTGAACATCACCACCGCGTCGACGTTCCTTACCCCGGAGCGCATCGATACCCCCGGGGAGTTATAGACCTTCAGGGAAATGCCGAGCCTGTCCGCCTCCCTGACGTAGTGCCTCTTGAGCCTGTTCATTCCTCCGACCAAAACAACCGACATGTGGCGCCTCCCATGATAGTGATAATCATTATCATCATTACCGCAAAAAAATATTTACTTCTTGCCCTTGGCCATGCACTTGGAGCAGATGCCGAACATGTCGAGCTTGTGGCGCGTCATCACAAACCCGTGGTCCCGGGCCAGCTTTTCCTGGAGCTCCTCTATGCGGGGGTCCACCACCTCGATGCTCCTCCTGCACCTCTCGCAGATGAGGTGGTCGTGGTGCTCGTGTCCGTATTCGTGTTCGTAGCGGGTCACCCCCTCGCCGAAGTCCACTTCCCTCGCGATGCCCGACTCCGACAGGAGCTTCAGGGTCCTGTAGACAGTGGCCTGCCCTATCGAGCGGTCCTTCCTCTTCACCAGCGCGTAGAGGTCCTCGCTGCTCATGTGCCGCTCGGTCCTCAGGAACACATCGGCTATGAGGCTCCGCTGGGGTGTCATCCTGAGACCCTTTTCCTCCAGGAACTGTTCGAACCTTGCCTTGGCGTCCGCGGCCATCTCATCTCCTGAGACTGATAATCATTTTCATACATTATACTGGCGCCGAAACTCCTTTGTCAAGAACGCGCCTTATCGCCGATGGAAGTGCTCCCGGGCGTCTCGCTTCGCTGTAATTTATCCATAAAGTGAAATATAATGGCCTTAGGAAGGAGGCCAGGTTGTCCGATTACGAAGAGTGGGAAGAGATATACGGGCGCCATCCCCTGGAGGACCTGCCCTGGGAGCGCGGCAGGCCCAGGGAGGCCCTGGTGGAGGTGGTGGAGGGC
>JASFVA010000078.1:0-6883 GCA_050050055.1 Nitrospirota bacterium | reverse complement strand
CAAGGCGCTATTTCCCGGCTTTCCCCGCAGGGGCCTTCCCCGCCCCGGCGGAGGAGAGTTCCGGATGATTATTTATGACTTTCCCGAGCACACGGTATTATAACGCGGGAGGGGGAGGGGGGGATTGCCTGTTACACCTACTAAGTCACAAATCAGCATAAAATATGATTTGCGTCTTTTACAAACAATTGTGCAGAAATCGAGATATTTGTATGTGATGATTTAATCCTTATCCCTTCTGCCTAACATTCGAAGTCGTGAAACAAAAAAGGGGCAGAGCCAGCTGTGGCTCCACCCCTTTTAAAGTTAAGAATCTCTTATGGGGCAGTGCATGTGAGTCCGGCCTCATTCCTCAGTTTTTCAAGACCTCCCCTACAGTCGAGGAATTGGTCATAGGTGATAGCTATCGCAAACCCGATATTTTGATTGTGGTCTACTACGTCACAACCCGGGAATTCAGAGTCGTATGTGGAAAGAGTGAAGTTCTCATAGGTTTCGACCGAAATGTATTCACCGTCCGGGCTCTGTACACAGCTTGAGGCCGTCAGCTCCGCTAAATCCTGCCCGGTCCAGCAAGGACAATTGCAACTACCCGGCCCTGCTAACCCGCTATTGTAGTTATCGAGAATCGAGGCGAGTGTGGTAAAATCATCTCGCAGCGCCTGGCCGACTTTGCCCTTTGCGGCAGCGATCACCTCTGGCGTGTACGTGTTAAATAGCTGAGTCGCTTCATCGAAGGCCGTCTGGATAGAGGAAGGGTCGGCGCCATTGAGGAAGTTCAGCTCGGCGGCGATATATTGATGAGCCAGGATATAGTAGACGTTACCTCTCGGTGCTGTCCATAGCACTTCGTAGTAGCTCTGGCCACTTAGGAAGAATGGCGTGCTCGTATCAATTCCAATCCATGTATCTTCATGATTCTTCCAGTAACCGGGTGTCAACGTACACTGAGACTCCTCACCATATAGGGCGAAGGCCAAATCGGCGTCCTGATCCCCGGCGACACCACCGGGCGTATAACTGAGAGCTGGAAGGGATGCGCAATCGATGGAGTCGTTCTGCAAAGGCTGATCATTGCCGGGGATTACCGCTGCATTGCCCTCGTTACTCGACACCCAGCCGAAGACCGGACCTGTGGGTCCGTTGGGGTCGCCGTTGATCGAAAGCCAGTAACGCTGCCCCCCGGTGACCGATACGCTTGACGGCAAAGTAACATCGTAAGTGTACACCGGATTCGTGCCGAATATCGGTGGTCGGGGATTGAGTGCTTTGATAACAGCCACACTAGGGAAGTCTGCCACAACCGCCCCTACGTTGCCAGCGCCGTTGTCCTCGTAAAACGTAATGTGGAAGTTGTTGTCTACACCCGGGAAATCTGAAAAGGCACCGTAGTAGACACCTTCCCAAGTGATACGGGTAATGCTCGTACTCTGAGCCAGGGTAAAGTCTTCGGCCGAGGTGTTATTAAATGGGCAACTGCTTCCAATGGCCAGCAAGCCCCCCGGGCCAACTCCATTGTCATCCGGGATAACCGCCTGCGAATAGAGAAGCGTCTGGGCATGCGCTTGAGTGCCCAATGCAGCTGCAAGGAATAATACCACTAGAAGCGCAGTTCTCCATGATAACAAACTTTTCATGACTATCCCCCCTATTATCATGCCTAATACATGCACCCCCATGCCAAAATCAAGATTAGTTCACCTCCTTCATAATCCAGTCGAGTTAAGAATGGCTATTTCGCCTACTCAAAGTTTGGTCGTTATTTATATCCATTTCAAGTGAAAATATTGCCAATATCTAGGTTGACGTTGCTAGATTTACATCTCCATTCATATAGATTACCAATTGATATTTATAATATTAGGATGTTCTAAGATGTGTGTGTTTCAGGAAGCAACTCTCGTCCCAGGCTCCCCCCTCAAAGAGACGCACGCGGGCGCGGGCGGCGCCTCTTCCGCCCCGGTTTATAGCGCTCGCGGCAGGGGCCTCAGTGGGGGGTGATGACCCTGCCGTCGCTACGGATGGCCTGGGTGACGACGAGGTTGCCGTCGGCGTCCTCCGTATAGATGTGCTTCGTGAGGCACTTGGGGCAGACCACCTCTATGTCCTCCGCCTCCTCTTCCTCCTCGGGCACGGCCTCGATGGCGTATCCGCAAACCCAGCAATCAAGCATGCTTCACCCCTCTGAAAAGTTGGTATGGGATCTCATCTAAAAAATACCCACCGCGGCGCGTCCTGTCAAGCGCTTATTCCGGAAAGGCGGGGCCTGCGCCGCGCCGCCAAGGGCGGGCGAGTTGATCCTACCCCTCCACCCCCAGCTTCTTCATCTTCCTGTAGAGGGTGGCCAGGTCTATGCCCAGGGCGCGGGCCGTGGCCTCCTTGTCGCGGCCGTGGGCCTCGAGCTCCGAGACGATGGCGCCCCGCTCGTATTCGTTCATCATATCCTTCAGCGAGGCGGGAGGGCCGCCCCCGGCCTTGAGGCTCAGCTTCCCCGGGAGGTCCCCCGGCTGGATGAGCTCGCTCTTCGAGAGCACCACGGCCCGCTCGGTGACGTTGGCGAGCTCCCGGACGTTCCCCGGCCAGTTGTAGCCCAGGATGACCTCCTTGGCCTCCAGGGAAAATCCCTTCACGGCCTTCTCGTTCTGGCGGGCGAACTGCTTCACGAAGTGCTCCAGGAGAAGCGGTATGTCCTCCTTGCGGCGCCTCAGGGGGGGTATGGTTATCTCTATGACGTTGACCCTGTAGTAGAGGTCCTCGCGGAAGGTCCCCTCGGCTATCTTCCCGGGGAGGTCCTGGTTGGTGGCGGTGATGAGCCTGACGTCGGAGTACGTGGACTTGGTGTCTCCCAGGGGGGTGACCTCGCCGCTTTCGATGACCTTGAGGAGCTTGGCCTGGAGGGCCAGGGGCATGTCGCCTATCTCGTCGAGGAAGAGGGTGCCCCCGTCGGCCATCTGCACGAGGCCCTTCTTGTCCGAGACCGCCCCGGTGAAGGCGCCCTTCTTGTAGCCGAAGAGCTCGGACTCCAGCAGGGTCTCGGGGATGGCCGAGCAGTTTATGCTCATGAAGGGGCCCTCGCGGCGGGGGCTCGTGCAGTGGATTATCTCGGCTATGAGGCTCTTGCCGGTGCCGGACTCGCCCAGGAGGAGGATGTTGCTCTTGGTGGGGGCCACGTCGTCGATGAGCTCGAAAATCCTCTCCATGGACTCGCTCTCGAAGACCACGTCCTTGCAGCGCTGCCTGTGCTGGCTCAGTTCCCGCTTGAGGGCGATGTTCTCCGACAGGAGGCGCCTCTGCTCGAGGGTGCGCCGGAGGGTGAGGCGTATCTCCTCGTTTATGAAGGGCTTCACTATGTACTCGGCGGCCCCCTTCTTCATGGCCTCCACGGCGGACTCCACGGAGGCGTAGGCCGTCATGATTATCACGGCGGTGTCGGGGCGCAGCCGCTTGGTCTCCTCCAGCACGGCCATGCCGTCGACCTTCTCCATCTTGAGGTCCGAGAGGACCACGTCGAAGCCCTCCTTCTTCAGTATCTCCAGGGCCTCCTCGCCGCTCTGGGCGGTCTTCACCGCGTAGCCCTCGCCCAGGAGGAGGAACTCCAGGGCCTTGCAGATGTCCTTTTCGTCGTCTACTACGAGTATCCTGCTCTTATGCTCGCTCATGGCTTCTTCTTCGGTATGGTGACGGTGAACCTCGCCCCCTTGGGCGGGACGTTCCGGACGGTTATTTCGCCCCCGAACCTCTTAATGATACCATAGCTCACCGAGAGGCCCAATCCCGTGCCCTTGTCCTTGGTGGTGTAGAAGGGGTCGAAGACCCTCTTGAGGCTATCCTCCGGTATGCCGGGGCCCGAGTCCTCGAAATCGATGCGCACGTCCCCGTTTTCCTCGGCGCTCCTTATGGTGAGGGTCCCGCCCCCCGCCATGGCGTCCACGGCGTTCAATATGAGGTTCACGAAGACCTGCGAGAGCTGGTTGGCGTCGGCCACCACCTTGGGGATGGGGGCCAGCTCCTTGCGTATCTCCACCGCCTTGGCCCTCTTGTCGAACTGGAGGAGGCCCAGGGAGGACTCCACGACGTCGTTGGCCTGCACCTCCTTGAGCTCCGTGGGCGGGAGCTTCGAGAGCCCCGAGAGGTGCCTGACGATGTCGGCTATCCTGGTGATGTGGAACATGATGGTGTCCAGGCTCTCTTTCTTGAAGTCCTCGGTCTCCATCTCCCTCAGTATCTGCAGAAACGACGAGACCGAAGTGAGGGGGTTGCCTATCTCGTGGGCGATGCCCGCCGTGAGCCTCCCCAGGGAGGCCAGCTTCTCGGAGTGGGCCATCTGCTCCTCGAACTTCTTTATCTCGGTGACGTCGTTTATCAGGCCCAGGAGCTGCATGTTGCCCTCCGGGTCGGCCAGGGGCGTGGTGGTTATCTGGAAGTAGCCCTCCTTGCTCCCGAGCTTGTGGTGCACGAGCTCCTGTATCATCCTGTCGTGGGCAATGGAGCTCTGTATCTCGGTGCCGCCGTAGATGTCGTCGAGGGTGAGGTCCGTCACGGCCTCCCGGCCGCCGAGCCAGTCCTCCAGGGTCTTGTTCACCCAGATGATCTTCTTGTGCCGGTCGGCCAGGAAGAGGCCCACCTCCATGGCGCTCACTATCGCGTCGAGCTTCTCCTTTTCGCTTATGAGCTCCAGGGTGCGCTTCTCCACGGCGGACTCCAGCTCCTCGGCGTAGCGCTCGAGCTCGGCCTCGTGGCGGGCCCTCTCTTCGGCCTTCAGCCTCTTGCGGTTGATCATCACCATGGTGAAGGCCCCCGCGCCGGTGGCGGTGAAGATGGCCAGTATCAATATGGAATGGAGCCTCATGCTCTTTCGGATGCTGGCCGTGACCTCGGAGTAGGGGATGGAGACGCAGGCTATCCAGAACTTCTCGGGCGACAGCTCTATCTTCGACGAGGCGATTATCTTGTCCTCGCCGAAGGGGGCGATGTAGCTCTGCACGGAGGCTTCCCCCGAGTCCAGTATCTCCTTTTCCACCTCGAAGGACTCGTGGCACTCGAAGCACGTCTCGTCGGCGCGGTAGAGGTTCTTGCCCACCATCTCGGGCATGGTGGGGTGGTAAAGGAGGGTGCCGGCGCTGTCCATCATCCAGATGTTGGAGGCCCCGCTGGGCCTGAGGGGCAGGAGGAAGCGCGAGGTTATGGCGCTTATGGGTATGTCCAGTATCACCGAGCCTTCCCTCTTCCCGTCCCTGACAATGGCGGCGATGATGCTGGAGCCGTGCTCGTAGGGGTTGTCGACGAGGAGGGCGTTTCTTTCGCCCAGGCCGGAGGCCTTCTCTATGAGGGCCTGGTCTTGTTCGGTCATCGCCCCGGGCTGCGAGACGAACCTCAGCCTGCCCGAGGAGTCGTAGACCTTGAAGTAGAGCTCCGGGGCGTTCATCATCTCGCTGAAGGCGTCCTGTATGACCTGCTCCAGGTCCGGCCTGTCCATGGAGATGTCAGAAAGGAGGTTCGAGAGCGATATCGTCATCTCCCTCAGGTGGTCGACGTTCCGCTTTATGTCGCCCGAGACGCTGCCGGCCAGGAGGAGCTGCTGCCTGCTGAGCTGCTGCGCCATCTCGGCCTGGTAGTTCTGGGCGAAGAAGAGGTTGAGCGTGACTATGAGGGAGACGATGAAAGTGGCTACCGCTATGAGGAGGACGTTTCCCTTCAAGGCTGACCTATGCCTCCTTCTTCCCCGCCATCTCCTTCAGGGTCTTGAGCTTCGAGGCCTCGCCGAGGGCCACGAGGGTGTCGCCGGGGCCTATGGCCGACCAGGAGGCGGGGTTTATCTGGAGCTGCCCCTTGCGGCTCTTTATGGCCACTATTATCACGCCGAGCTCCCTGCCTATGCCGCACTGGTCCAGGGTCTGGCCCGCTATCTGGGCGTCCTCGGCCACGGGGATCTCCTCCATCCAGATGTCGATGTTCTCGCCGTGGGTCGTAAACTCTATGAAGTCCACCATGGCCGGGGCTATGAGCATGTGGGCTATCCTGAGGCCCCCGATGTGGTAGGGCGAGACCGCCCTGTTGGCGCCGGCCCTGAGGAGCTTCTGCTCCGAGCCCTCCCCGACGGCCCGGGCCACTATGTTTAGCGTGGGGGCGAGCCCCCGGGCGCTCAGGACCACGTAGAGGTTTTCGGCGTCCGTGGGGAGCACGGTGATGAGGCCCGCGGCGTTCTGGATGCCGGCCTCCCTTAGCACCTCGTCCTGGGTCGCGTCGCCCGCGATGAGCAGGAGGTCCTCGGGCGGCTCGAAGGCCGGGCTCTTCTCTATCACCACGAAGGGCCTGCCCCGGCGCTTCAGCTCGTCGCAGACTATCCTGCCCATCCTGCCGTAGCCGCAGACGATATAGTGTCCCCTGAGCTTCCTAATGGCGCTTTGCAGCTTCTTCCTCCCGAAGACGTCCTTGAACTCGCCCTCGATTATTATCCTGGCGGCGAAGTTCAGGGCGTAGAAAACGGCCCCCACGCTGAAGAATACCAGTACGACCGTGAACAGCTTCCCCTGCGGCGATAGCTCGTGTACCTCCTTGAAGCCCACCGTGGTGATGGTTATCACCGTCATGTAGAGCGCATCGAAGACGCTCCACCCTTCCAATATAACATACCCGCAAGTGCCGGAGGCTATGACGAGTATTATCAGGAAGACGGAGAAGGCGAGGCGCTTTCTAAGGCTCATGGGCCCCCGCGCCCCTCTGCCGCCCCGGTTATCTCCTCGAGCTTGGCCCGGAACCTCCTGTACTGCGAGCCCTTCCAGTAGACGCCGCCGCAGCTCCGGCAGCGGAGGAAGCGGCTGTGGCTGAGGTAGACGTGCTCCGGGACCGAATCGGCGACCTCCTCCTTGTCCGCCACGGCCTC
>JASFVA010000077.1:0-6893 GCA_050050055.1 Nitrospirota bacterium | reverse complement strand
ATGAAGCCCACGAGGTTGTCCCCCGGCACGGGGAAGCAGCACTTGGCGGTGTGGTAGAGGACGTCGTCCACGCCCTTTATTGTGATGCCCTTGTGCTCGCCCAGGGGCTTCGAGGGCCTGGGCCTGGCCTCCTGGACCTGCTCGCCGGGGATGAGCTTGTTCACGGCCTTGTGCTGGGAGATCTTGCCGTAGCCCACGGCGACGAAGAGGTCGTCGAGGCTCTGGAAGTTATACTGCTTGGCCACCTGCTCCATCTCCCCGGACTTGAGGAGGCCGGGGCTGAGGTTCTTCCGGCGGAGCTCGTCCTCCAGGAGCTTCACCCCCAGGGCGATGCTCTGCTTCCGCTCCTCGGTCTTTATCCACTGCTTTATCCTGGCCTTGGCCCTCTGGGTGGCCACGAACTTCAGCCAGTCGCGGCTGGGGGTGTGGCCCTGGGAGGTGATTATCTCCACGGTGCTGCCGCTTTCGAGCCGGTGCCTCAGGGGGACCATCTTGCCGTCCACCCTGGCCCCCGCGCACTGGTGCCCCACCTCGGTGTGGATGGAATAGGCGAAGTCCACTGGGGTGGAGCCCACGGGGAGATCCTTGATGTCTCCCCCGGGGGTGAAGACGTAGATGACGTCCGGCACCACCTCGGCCTTGACCGCGGCCAGGAACTCCCGGGCGTCGGGCTCCTCCTTCTGGGCCTGCACGAGCTCCCTGAGCCAGTTGACGTAGCGGTCGTCGAGCCCCTTGCCCTTCCCCTTGCCCTTTTCCTTGTAGCGCCAGTGGGAGGCCACCCCCTGCTCGGAGACCGTGTGCATCTCCTCGGTCCTTATCTGGAACTCCACGCGCTCGCCGTCGGGCCCCACCACCGTGGTGTGGAGCGACCGGTACATGTTGGACTTCGGCACTCCGATGTAGTCCTTGAACTTCCCCGGCACGGGCTTGAACATGGAGTGTATGAGTCCCATCACGGCGTAGCAGTTGGCCTTGGTGTCGGTGATTATCCTTATGCCCAGGACGTCGTGTATCTGGTCGAAGGGCACGCCGCGGACGCGCATCTTCTGGTATATGCCGTAGTAGTGCTTCACCCTCCCCTCGACCTCGCCCGGGAGGCCATGCTCGGCGAGCTTCTTGTCGATGGTCTTTATGAGGTTCCGCACGTAGCCCTTCTGCTCGCTCCTCCTCTTCCGCACCCTCCGCGCGATGTCCTGGTAGAGCTTGGGCATGAGGTACTTGAAGCTCAGGTCCTCGAACTCTGTCTTTATCCAGCCGATGCCCAGCCTGTTGGCCAGGGGGGCGTATATCTCCAGGGTCTCCTGGGCTATGCGCATGCGCTTGTTCTCGGGGAGGTACTCCAGCGTGCGCATGTTGTGGAGCCTGTCGGCGAACTTTATGAGTATCACCCTTATGTCCTCGGCCATGCTGAGGAGCATGCGGCGGAAGTTCTCGGCCTGGGCTATCTCCCTGCTCTTGAACTCCACCTGGCTGAGCTTGGTGAGGGACTCCACGAGGAAGCCAAGCTCGTAGCCGAAGAGCTTCTTTATGTCCTCGGCCTTGGTGAGGGTGTCCTCCACGGTGTCGTGGAGTATGGCCGCGGCGATGGTGACCACGTCCATCTTCATGTCGGCCAGTATGGAGGCCACGGCCAGGGGGTGGGCCATGTAGGGGGTGCCCTCCTGCCTGGTCTGTATGCCGTGGGCCTCGCAGGCGTAGAAATATGCCCTGTTCAGGAGCTCCGTGTCCGCCCCTGGGTTGTAGGCCTGGACCTTCTTTATGAGCTCCTCGAGGTTGGTTACTTCAGCCAATGCCTTTGCCATAATTTTATTATACAAATTTTTCCTTCAAGAATCTCGTAAGTCGTTGATATTTAAAGGGGGGCAACTCGGAAAAGGATGCTCAGGGCCTGAGCCGTATCAACCTGCCCGCCCCAGGGCCTCAATCAACCTCTCTATGTCCTCCGCCGAGTGGGCCGCCGTGACGGAGAGGCGGAGGCGGGGCTCCCTCACCGTGGGGGGCCGGATGGCGGGGGCGAAGACGCCCTCCCGGCGGAGCCTCCCGGACAATTCCAGCGCCTCGGGGACGCTCTTCATAATAATAGGAATGATCGGGGTCTCGGAGGCCCCCGTGTCGAGGCCCAGGGCCTTGAGGCCCGAAAACAGGCGCTCCCTGTTTTTCCAGAGCCTTTCAATCCGTGTGGGGTCGTTTTCCACTATCTCAAGGGCCGCAAGCGAGGCCGCCGCCACGCAAGCCGGGAGGGCCGTGGAGTATATGAGGCTCCGGGCCGAGTTCAGAAGCCAGCTTATCGCGCCCCCATCGCCCGCGGCGAAGGCGCCGAAGGAGCCCAGGGCCTTGGAGTATGTCCCCATCTGCACGGCCCAGGGCTCGGGCCTGAGCGAGAAGTGGGCCAGCGAGCCCCGCCCTCCGCCCAGCACCCCCGTGGCGTGGGCGTCGTCTATGTATAGGATTGCCCCGTGCTTCAGGCAGAGCTCGTAGATGTCCTCCAGGGGGGCGATGTCGCCGTCCATGCTGAAGACCGAGTCCGTGGCCACGACCCTCCGCCGGGCCTTCGTTTCCTTGAGTAGACCTTCCAGGTGCCCGGCGTCGGCGTGGTTATATACGAAGGTCTTCGCCTTCGAGAGCCGGCAGCCGTCCACGAGGCTCGCGTGGTTGAGCTCGTCGGAGAAGGCCGCGTCGCCCTCGCCGGCCAGGGCGGCTATTGAGCCGGTGTTGGCCGAGTAGCCGGAATTGAACAGAAGCGCCGCCTCCGTGCCCTTGAACTCCGCCGTCCGGGCCTCGAGCTCCGCGTGGAGGGCCGAGCCCCCGGCCAGGAGCCTGGAGGCCCCGGAGCCCAGGCCGAACTTCTCAATAGCCCTCCGGGCCGCCTCCGCGAGGGCGGGGTGGGCGGCCAGCCCCAGGTAGTCGTTCGAGGCGAAATTGACCATCTCCCGCCCCTCCACCGACACCCTGGCGCCCTGGGCGGAGGCCCTGTCGAGAACCCGGCGCAGGAGTCCTTCTCCGGACAGACGCTTGAGTTCTTCCTCGAACACGAAAATATATTAGCATTAATGCTTATCCGATTAACCTCACCAAAGCCCTCGATACCATATTCGTCATTCCGGGCTTGACCCGGAATCCAGAGACTTTTTCTTCTGGATTCCCGCTTTCGCGGGAATGACGCAACGACCGGTGTGTTCAATCGGATAAGCATATTAGCATTTATTTGTTCTTGTTATTGACCTATTAGCGGCGGGCTTCCGCCTTGACTATGTTTCTCCGCTTGTGATAATCTCCATTTGTTTTTTTCGTTCTAAACCTTCAGCTTTAGTGTAACTAAGGCAGCTTTAGTTTACTTAAGGGGGGCCGATGTTAGAGTTCAATTTCTGGTTTTTTGTCCTCGCCGCTCAGTTTCTGGTCCTTATTTTCATCTTAAACAAGATACTGTTCCAGCCCATCCTGAAGGTATTCAAGGAAAGGGAGGAGGCCGTGGACGGCTCCCTGGAGGCGGCCAAACGCATGGAGGCCAGCAAGGACGAGGCCCTGGAGAAGATGAAGGCCGAGCTCGGCGCCGCCTCGCGGCAGGCCAGGGAGGTCGTGGACGGCCTCAAGTCCGAGGGGCGAGAGAAGCAGAAGGGGATGCTCGAGGAGGCCAACGCCGAGGCCGCAACCCTCATCGGGGACGCCAGGGGCAAGCTCCGGGCCGAGAGCGAAAAGGCCAGGGAGGCCCTGAAGGGCGACGTCGAGAGGTTCTCCGAAGACATAGTCAGCAAGCTCATAAAGGCATGAAAAATATGGAAAAGTTTAAGAGGTCTCTTGCTATGGCCGGCCCTGCGGTCCTCGTCCTGGCCCTTTCGGCCGCGGCCTTCGCGGCCACGGGCGGCGAGGGGGGAGGCGAGGAGCACGGCGGCACCGACATATCGGGCGTCGTGTGGCAGGTGGTCAACTTCGCCGTCCTCGTGGGCCTCCTGGTCTTCGCCATGAAGAAGTTCGACGTCAAGGGGATGCTCAGGCAGAGGACGGAGCTCATAAGGAAGAGCATCGACGAGGCCCGGGAGGCCAAGGAGATGGCCCAGAAGGCCCTCGCCGAGGTGGAGGAGAGGCTCAAGCTCAAGGACAGGGAGATAGAGGATATAATGGCCAATGCCCGGGCCTCGGGAGAGCGCGAGCGCGCCGAGGCGGAGGAAGAGGGCAGGAGGATGAGCGAGAGGATAACCGAGCAGGCCAGGGCCAACATCGAGATGGAGCTCGAGCAGGCCAGGGCCGCCCTGAAGGCCGAGGCGGTGGAGCTGGCCCTGGAGCTTGCCGAGAAGAAGCTCGGCGAGCGCCTCACGCCCGAGGAGCAGAGGAAGCTCATAGAGGAGTCCCTCTCCAAGCTGGAGCGCAGCCAATGACCAGGAAAAAGCACGCCAAGAGATACGCCAGGATGGTCCTTAACGCCGCGGGCCCGGACGGCGCCGAAAGGGGGCTCAAGGAGCTCTCCCTGCTCAAGGCCCTCATGGAGAAGAGCCCCGAGTTCCGGAACTTCGTGGTGAGCCCCATGTTCGCCGAGGGCGAAAGGAACGCGGCCCTGGACGAGCTGGGCCGGAAGCTGGGCCTGGCGGAGACGACCATAAAGTTCGTAAAATACCTCTCGGAGCGGGGCGCGGCAGACGCCCTGCCCGAGGTGGCCGACAGGGCCGTGGCCCTCTACGCCGAGATGAAGAAGCTCGCCAAGGCCACCGTCGTCACGCCGGTGCCCATCGGGAGCGACTACGACGCCAGGATAAAGGAATCGCTGAGGAAGCTCACCCGGAGGGAGGTGGAGGTGGAGTACGTCACCGACCCCTCGCTCCTCGGGGGCATGCTCGTGAAGGTGGGCAGCACCATGTACGACGGAAGCGTGAAGGGACAGTTGAGACTTCTCAAAGATGAGCTCATAAAGGGGTGAAAGGACTATGGAGATCAAAGTAGAGGAGATAAGCGAACTTCTAAGGAAACAGATAACGGACTTCGAGAAGAAGGTCGACGTCAGCGAGGTCGGCACCGTGCTGTCCGTGGGCGACGGCATCGCCAGGATCTACGGCCTCGACAACTGCATGGCCTCGGAGCTTCTGGAGTTCCCCAATAACGTCATGGGCATGGCCCTCAACCTCGAGGACGAGGCCGTGGGCGCCGTCCTCTTCGGCGAGGACACCCTCATCAAGGAAGGCGACGTCGTCAAGCGCACCGGCAGGATCATGGAGGTCCCCGTGGGCGACGCCCTCCTGGGCAGGGCCGTCAACGCCATCGGCCAGCCCATCGACGGCAAGGGCCCCATAGAGTCCAATGAGACCCGCATGGTCGACGTGGTGGCCCCTGGCATAATCGACCGCCAGCCCGTGAGCGAGCCCCTCCAGACGGGCCTCAAGGCCATAGATGCGATGATCCCCATCGGCAGGGGGCAGCGCGAGCTCATCATCGGCGACCGCCAGACCGGAAAGACCGCCATAGGGATAGACGCGATAATCAACCAGAAGGGCGGCGACGTGGTCTGCATCTACGTGGCCGTGGGACAGAAGAGGGCCAACGTGGTCAAGGCCATAAAAGACCTGGAGGACAACGGCGCCCTGGCGCACACCATCATCGTCTCCTCCACGGCCAGCGAGCCCGCCCCGCTGCAGTACATAGCGCCCTACACCGGCTGCGCCATCGGCGAGTACTTCCGCGACAACGGAAGGCACGCCCTCATAGTCTACGACGACCTCTCGAAGCAGGCCACGGCCTACAGGCAGCTCTCGCTCCTCCTCAGGCGCCCCCCCGGCCGCGAGGCCTTCCCCGGCGACGTCTTCTACCTGCACTCCAGGCTGCTGGAGAGGGCGTCCAAGCTCTCGGCGGAAAAGGGCGGCGGCTCCCTTACGGCGCTTCCCATAATCGAGACCCAGGCCGGCGACGTCTCGGGCTACATCCCGACCAACGTCATCTCCATCACCGACGGCCAGATATACCTGGAGCCGGAGCTCTTCTACGCCGGCGTCAGGCCCGCCGTCAACGTGGGCCTCTCGGTCAGCCGGGTGGGCGGCGCGGCGCAGACCAAGGCCATGAAGCAGGTGGCCGGCACCCTGAGGCTGGACCTCGCCCAGTTCCGCGAGCTGGCGGCCTTCGCGCAGTTCGGCTCGGACCTCGACAAGGCGACCCTGGCCCAGATAGAGCGGGGCAAGCGGATGGTGGAGCTCCTTAAGCAGGGCCAGTTCGTGCCCATGGCCACCACCGAGCAGATAGCCGTGCTCTACGCCGGCACAAGCGGCGCCCTCGACGACGTGCCCGTGGAGTCGCTGAAGAGCTTCGAGGAGGAGCTGCTCAGGTTCCTGCGCGACTCCAAGGGCGACCTGATGGGCGAGGTGGAGGAGAAGAAGGCCCTCGACGAGGACCTCAAGGGCAGGCTCAACGCCGCCATCGAAGAATTCAAAAAGACCTTCGCCGCATAGAGGATTAATGGCGACCCTAAGGGACATACAGCGCAGAATAAGGGCGGTAAAGAACACCCGCCAGATAACGAGCGCCATGAAGATGGTGGCGGCGGCCAAGCTCCGCAAGGCCCAGACCAGGATGATGGACCTCCGGCCCTACGCCGACAAGATGGACGAGGTTATATCGAGCCTCTCCACCGGGGCGGACATGGAGATGAACCCCCTCCTGGCGAAGAGGCCCGCCAAGGCGCTCGAGGTCATGGCCCTGACGAGCGACAGGGGGCTCTGCGGGGCCTTCAACACCAACGTAATGAGGGCGGCCCAGCAGCTCATAGGCGACCTCAAGGCCAACGTGGAGAAGGACACGCTGTCCGGGGGCCCGCCGGAGATATCCATAACCACCCTGGGCAAGAAGGCCCGGGACTACTACAAGCGCAGGCAGGTGCCCATGAGGAAGTCCTGGACCGGCCTCTCCGGCAGGATAGA
>JASFVA010000076.1:0-6939 GCA_050050055.1 Nitrospirota bacterium | reverse complement strand
TCGGGGTGCGTCCAGCCGAGCTCGCCCTTGGGCCCCTTCACGGTTATCCTGGGGCCGCTCGCCCTGACCTCGACGCCCTTGGGTATGGTTACCGGCTTTTTCCCTATCCTCGACATCCGCCGCTCCCCCTACCAGACATAGCAGAGCACCTCTCCGCCCACTCCCTCGCGGCGGCAGGCCCTGTCGCTCAAGACCCCCCGGGAGGTGGAGATAATGGCGATGCCCACTCCGCCCATCACGCGGGGCACGCCGTCCTTGTTGACGTAGACGCGCCTGCCGGACTTGGAGATCTTCTTCAGGTTCGTTATGATGCTCTCGTTCTCGTGGTACTTCAGGTTCAGCCTGAGCATCCCCTGCTTCTTGAACTTGAGGATCTTGTAAGCCCTGATGAAGCCCTCTTCCTTCAGTATCTTGGCCACCTCGAGCTTCAGCCGCGAGGCCGGGATGTCGACCTTGTCGGCCCTGACCCGGACGGCGTTCCTTATCCGGGTAAGCATGTCTGCTACTGGATCAGACCACATTCGTTATAACCTCTTTACCAGCTTGATTTCGTTACCCCAGGGATCTGCCCCCTCAGGGCCAGGTTCCGGAAACAGATGCGGCAGATTCCGAACTTCCTCATGTAGGCCCTCGGCCTGCCGCAAAGGCGGCAGCGGTTGTAGGCCCTGACCTTGAACTTGGGCTCCCTGTTGGCCTTCTCTATCAGCGATGTCTTAGCCATTCATCTCCCCTATTTGGCAAACGGCATGCCCAGACGCCTCAGAAGCGCGCCGCCCTCTTCGTTGGTGCGGGCGGAGGTGCATATGATGACGTCCAGGCCATGCAGAAGTTCTATCTTGTCGTAGCTTATCTCCGGGAATATTATCTGCTCCTTGATGCCCAGGGCGTAGTTGCCCTTTCCGTCGAAGGACTTGGGGGACACCCCCCTGAAGTCCCTTATCCTCGGGAGGGCCACGCTTATGAGCCTGTCGAGGAACTCGTACATCCTCGCGCCCCGGAGGGTGACCTTGCAGCCTATGGGCATACCCTCCCTGAGCTTGAAGCCGGCGATGGACTTCTTGGCCCTGGTGGCCACGGCCTTCTGCCCCGCTATGTTGGTCAGCTCCCCCTGTATGGAGTCCAGGAGCTTGATGTTCTGTATCGCCTCGCCCAGGCCCACGTTGAGGACCACTTTCTCCAGCCTGGGGACCTGCATCACGCTCTTGTAGGAGAACTCCTTCATGAGGGCGGGCACCACTTCCTTGGCGTATGTCTCCTTGAGCCTCGGGGCCATTACTTGTCTATTACCTCCGCGCATTTCTTGCAGATTCTAACCTTCTTGCCCGTCTCCAGGACCCTGTTTCCAAACCTCGCGGGCTTGTCGCACTTTGGGCAGACGAGCCTGACATTGGACAGGCGCACCGGCGCCTCCTTCTCTATGATGCCGCCCTGCTGGTAGCGCTTCGAGGGCTTCATGTGCCTCTTGACCAGGTTGACCCTCTCCACGAGCAGCCTCTCCTTGCCGGGCATCACGGCGAGCACCCTGCCGCGCTTGCCCTTCTCCTTGCCTATGGTCACGACGACCGTGTCGTCCTTCCTTAAGCCGAGCCCCATTGTATTAAAGCACCTCCGGCGCGAGCGATATTATCTTCATGAATTCCTTCCACCTGAGCTCCCTGGCCACGGGGCCGAAGATCCTGGTGCCCACGGGCTCGCCCTCGGCGTTCACTATGACCACGGAGTTGCGGTCGAACCTTATGTAGGAGCCGTCGGACCTCCTCTGCTCCTTCTTGGTCCTCACCACCACGGCCTTGACCTTGGCGCCCTTCTTTATGGTGCCGTCGGGGGAGGCCTCCTTGACGCTGGCCATGATTATGTCTCCGAGCCTGGCGTAGCGGCGCCTCGTGCCCCCCAGCACCTTAATGCACATGACCTTCTTGGCGCCGGTGTTGTCGGCAACTTCGAGCCTGCTCATGTGCTGTATCATCTTCCTATGCCCTCTCCATCACTTCCACGACGGTCCAGCGCTTGTCGCTGCTGATGGGCCTGGACTCGATAATCTTCACGGTGTCCCCGGCCCTGGCGGCGTTCTCGGGGTCGTGGGCCTTGAACTTGGAGATCCTCTTTATGGTCTTCTTGTACCGGGGGTGCTTCACCAGGCTGGTGACCGCCACCACCACGGTCTTGTCCATCTTGTCGCTTACCACCTTGCCGGTATGTACCTTCTTAGGCATTCTTACCTTCCGTCTCTTTCTGCTTTATGACCGTCAGGAGCCTCGCTATGTCCTTCCGGACGGTCCTCATGCGAAGGGGGTTTTCTATCTCCCCGGTGGCGGCCTGGAAGCGCAGGTTGAAAAGCTCCTTCCGGAGCTCGGACTCCTTGCCCCTGAGCTCCTCCACCGTCATCTCTCTCATCTCCAGGGCCTTCACCTCAGGCCAGCTCCTCTCGCGAAACGAATTTAGTGGATATGGCCAGCTTGTGAGAGGCCAGCCTCAGGGCCTCCTTGGCCACGGGCTCCGCCACCCCCGACACCTCGTAGAGGACCCTGCCGGGCCTCACCACGGCCACCCAGTACTCCGGCGAGCCCTTTCCCTTGCCCATCCTGGTCTCGGCGGGCTTCTTGGTTATGGGCTTGTCCGGGAATATCCTTATCCAGACCTTGATGCCCCTCTTGGCGTGCCTGGTTATGGCTATCCTGGCGGCCTCTATCTGCCTGGAGGTCACCCAGCCGGGCTCCATGGCCTTGAGGCCGTATTCGCCGAAGGAGACCCGGTTGCCCCTGGAGGCCTGTCCGCGCATGCGGCCCTTCTGCATCTTGCGGAACTTTATCTTCTTGGGCATCAGCACCGGGCTATCCCTCCGCCTTCCTGGCCTCCGGCAGTATGTCGCCGTTGTATATCCACACCTTTATCCCTATGACCCCGTAAGTCGTCTTGGCCTCGGCGAAGCCGTAGTCTATGTCCGCCCTGAACGTGTGGAGGGGCACCCTGCCGTCGCGGTACCACTCGGTCCTGGCTATCTCTGCCCCGGCGAGCCTTCCGGCGCAGGCCACCCTCACGCCGAGGGCCCCGAAGCGCATCGACGAGGCGACGGCCTTCTTCATGGCCCTCCTGAAGGCCACGCGCTTTTCGAGCTGCATGGCGATGTTCTCGGCCACCAGCTGGGCGTCTATCTCGGGCTTCCTGACCTCCTTGATGTCCACGGCCACTTCCTTGCCCGTGAAGGCCTCCAGGCTCTTGCGGAGCTTCTCGGCCTCGGCCCCCTTCTTTCCAATCACTATGCCGGGCCTGGCGGTGAAGATGACCACACGCATCTTCTGGCCCATGCGCTCTATGTCCACCCTGGAGACGCCCGCGTGGTACAGGGCGCTCTTTATGTGCTTGCGTATGTTGATGTCCTCGACGAGGCTGTCGGCGAACTTCTTGCCCGCGAACCACCTGGACTCCCAGGTCTTTATTATCCCCAGCCTGTTTCCCGTTGGCAATGTCTTCTGACCCAAACCAGCTCCTCCTTACCGCTCCTCGTCGGACAGGTAAATTGTTATGTGCGACATCCTCTTCTTTATGACGTTGGCCCTTCCCATGGCCCTGGGCTGGAGCCTCTTCATCACCGGGCCCGGGTCCGCGAAGGCCCTGGAGACCCTCATCCGCTCGGCGTCCGGGGCGTTGGCCTGCTCGGCGTTCGCCATGGCGGAGCGGAGCACCTTCTCCACCAGCTTCGCCCCCCTGTAGGGCATGAACCTCAGGGCCACCATGGCCTCGCCGGCGCGCTTGCCCCTGATGAGGTCCATCACCCTGCGGGCCTTCCGCGGCGTTATCCTGGCGTATTTATGTACGGCCCTCTTTTCCATCTCTTACTTGCCCCTGGCGTGGCCCTTGTAGGTCCTCGTGGGAGAGAACTCCCCGAGCTTGTGGCCCACCATGTTCTCGGTGACGTAGACCGGGATGAACTTCTTGCCGTTGTGGACGGCGAAGGTGTACCCGATGAACTCCGGCACTATGGTGGAGCGCCTGGACCAGGTCTTTATTATCTTCTTCTCGCCGGTCTCGATCATCTTGTTGACCTTCTTCATCAGCTTCTCGTCGACGAAGGGTCCTTTCTTAAGCGACCTGGGCACGTGCTACCTCCTGACAAAGCCTCTTGTGCATTACTTCTTCTTCTTCCTTCTCCTGACGATGAACTTGTCGGTCCTTTTGTTCTTCCTGGTCCTCACCCCTTCGGGCTTGCCCCAGGGGGAGCATGCCGGCCGGCCGCCGGAGCTGCGGCCCTCGCCGCCGCCCAGGGGATGGTCTACGGGGTTCATGACCACGCCCCTCACGTTGGGCCTCCTGCCGAGCCTCCGGGTCCTCCCGGCCTTGCCTATGTCGATGTTCTCGTGCTCGACGTTGCCCACCTGGCCGACGGTGGCCCTGCACTCCACGGGGATGAGCCTCACCTCGCCCGAGCCGAGCTTCACGTGGGCGTAGCTCTTCTCCTTCGCCACGACCTGCGCCGTGGCCCCGGCGCTGCGCGCCAGCTTGGCCCCTCCGCCCGGCCTGAGCTCTATGTTGTGCACGAAGGTGCCCAGGGGGATGGACCTTATCGGAAGGGCGTTGCCGGTCCTTATGTCCACGCTTTCGCCCGAGACAACCTCGTCGCCGACCTTGAGGCCCAGGGGGGCCAGGATGTATCTCCTCTCGCCGTCGCGGTATTTCACCAGGGCTATCCTCGCCGAGCGGTTGGGGTCGTATTCCACCGTCTCCACCACGGCCGGCACTTCGGTCTTGTCGCGCTTGAAGTCTATCAGCCTGTAGGAGCGCTTGGCGCCGCCGCCCCGCTGCCACACCGTGACGCGGCCCCTGGAGTTCCTGCCGCCGGTCTTCTTGAGCGGCCTCACCAGGGGCGAGTAGGGCTTGTCGGTGGTTATCTCCTTGAAGTCGAAACCCGACTGGCCCCTGCGGCCCGGCGACGTCGGCTTATATACTCTCACACCCATCCTTTATCCTATGTCCCCTCTATGAAATCGAGCTTCTCGCCCTTCTTGAGCGTTATAATCGCCTTCTTCCTCGCGGGCCTCTTGCCCTGCGAGCGCCCGTAGCTCTTCCACTTCCCCGGGAGCTTCACGGTGTGCACGCCCTCCACCTTGACCTTGAAGATCTCCTCCACGGCCTTCTTTATCTCGGTCTTGTTGGCCTTCGTGTCCACCTCCACCAGGAGCTTGTTCTCCGCTTCCTTGAGCCGCGCTCCCTTCTCGGTGAAAAGGGGCTTCTTTATGACCGAATACAGGCTCTTCATTTCTCGGCCTGCTCCTGGAGCGCCTGGAGGGCCTCCTTTGTTATGAGGACCCTGCGCCTGGCCAGCACGTCGTAGGCGTGAAGGTCCCGGGCCCTCGCCAGCCTGACCCCGGGGATGTTCCTGGCCGAAAGGGCCAGGGCCGCACCGGCCTCGCCCACCACCACGAGCAGGCTCTCCCCGGAAAGTTCCAGGTTGTCCAGTATCTCCGCCATCCTCTTGGTCTTGGGCTCCTCTATGTCTATCGAGTCCACCACGGTGACCTCGCCGTCGGCTATCTTGACCGAGAGGGCCGCGTAGAGGGCCAGCTTCCTGGCCTGCCTGGGCATGGAGAAGTAATAGTCCCTGGGCCTCGGGCCGAAGGCCGTGCCGCCGCCCTTCCAGAGCGGGGAGCGTATGGTCCCGGCCCTGGCGCGGCCGGTGCCCTTCTGGCGGTAGGGCTTTCTTCCGCCGCCCCTGGCCATGCTCCTGGTCTTGGTGGCGTGCGTCCCCTGCCTCTGGTTGGCCAGGTAGTTCACCACCGACTCGTGCAGGAGGCCCTGGCGGTTCCTTATCCCGAAGAACTCCTCGGGGAGGTCCATCTCGCCCTGGGGCTTGTTGGCCGTGTCTATGACCTGCACCTTCGGCATTACCGGTCTTCCTTCCTCAGCTCCACGATGGAGTTCCTCGCCCCGGGGACGGCCCCCTTCACCAGGATGAGGTTCTGCTCCACCTTCACGTCCTCGACCTTGGCGTTCTTGACGGTGACCTTCTCGGAGCCCATGTGGCCGGGCATCCTCTGGTTCTTCCAGACCCTGGAGGGGTAGGAGCTGGCGCCGATGGAGCCCACGGCGCGTTTGAACATCGAGCCGTGCGAGCCCGGGCCCCCGGAGAAGTTGTGGCGCTTCATGGCGCCCTGGAAGCCCTTGCCCTTGGAGGTCCCGCTTATGCGCACGACGTCTCCCTTCTGGAACTTCTCCACCGTCACCATGTCGCCCACGCCCAGGCCCTCCATGGGGAACTCCTTGAGCACCCTGTAGGGCTTCTGGCCCGCCTTCTCGAAGACGCCCTTCATGGGCCTCGTGAGCCTCTTTTCCTTCTTCTCCTCGAAGAACCCGACCTTGACGCTCTCGTAGCCGTCGCGCTCCCTGGTCTTCACCTGCACCACGCAGCCCGGCTGCGCCTCGATGACGGTCACGGGCACCGCCGTGCCGTCTTCGCGGAAGACCTGCGTCATCCCGAGCTTTCTTCCGAGGATCCCCGTCACAGTTTTATCTCCACGTCCACGCCCGCCGCGAGCTCCAGCTTCATAAGGGCGTCCACCGTCTGCGGCGTGGCGTCGTATATGTCTATCAGCCTCTTGTGGGTCCTTATCTCGAACTGCTCCCTCGACTTCTTGTCCACGTGGGGCGAGCGGAGCACCGTGTACTTGTTTATCTTCGTGGGAAGCGGCACCGGCCCGGCTATCCTGGCGCCGGTCCTGTGCGCCGTCTCCACTATCTCCCTGACCGAGAGGTCGAGGACCCTGTGGTCATACGCCCTGAGCTTTATCCTGATCTTCTCGTTCATAAGGGCTTCTTACTCTATGACCCCCGCGACGACTCCGGCGCCCACGGTCCTTCCGCCCTCACGGATGGCGAAGCGCACCCCCTCCTCCATGGCGATGGGGTTTATGAGCTCCGCCTCCAGGGAGATGTTGTCGCCCGGCA
>JASFVA010000075.1:0-7125 GCA_050050055.1 Nitrospirota bacterium | reverse complement strand
AGCTCGAAAAGGTCGAGGAGGTCCGCGAGCACGACTGGTCGGAGATGATGTCGCGCTTCCCCGACCTCGTGGCGGGGGCCTTCGAAAAGGCCCGGCAGATGGCCCGGGAGGATATCAAGTGCCCCAAGTGCGGCTCCGGGATGGAGAGTCGCGAGTACGCCTACTGCTCGCAGGTGATGATAAACAAGTGCACCCGCTGCGGGGGCATATGGCTCGACGGCGGCGAGACGGAGGCCCTGGAGATATTCTACGAGCGGGAGATGGAAGGGGCGAGGCGCGGGTTCCTGGGCAGCCTGCTCGGGCACTAATTCCTGTTCAGCCGCCAGTCGTAGTCCTGGTAGTCCACCCTCAGCGAACCGGCGTTCTTTTCCAGGAATCCCCTGTCCCCGTCGTCGTAGAGAAATCCCGCCAGGAAGCGCAGCCTCCCGGCCATGGAGTCCCCGAAGTCCGGGGCGTACCACTTGAATATCCTCGAAAGGGACACCGCCTTCGCCTCCCTGTCGAGCACGACGCCCCCGGCGTTTATGAAGGTGCGGGCGGCTATGTCGAGGTCCCCGTCCAGGTCCTCGGGCGTATACACCCCCACCGGGGGGCACGAAACGGAGGCGCACACCAGTGCGAAATGGACCCTCGGCTCAAGGGGCTCCACCGCGTAGCGGAGCCTGGGGTCTCCGCCTCCGAACCTCCGGAGCGGCGAAGACGGGGGGCGCCTGTTCCCCCGGAGTATGCCGTGCTCGATGTCCTCGGGGGAGAAGATCATGCCTCCTATCCGGTATTGCACGCGCTTCAGAAAACCCCTGACCTCCTTGATGGAGTCCCTGATGCCCAGCTCTATCACGCCGTGGATGACGAGGACGTTGTAGAGGTTTATCCAGAAGGCGAGCCTTTCCTCCCTCGAGCCCAGGGAGTCGAGGTCCATCCTGTTTAGGGCGTAGCTCAGCTCCAGGTACTCCTTGTAAGCCTCGGAGCGGCGCATCTTTTCGTAGGCCACCCGGCCGGTGCGGGTATCGAAAAAGGCGCCCCTGAGGATGTTAATCTGGCCTTTGAGCCTCGGGGCCATCTCCCCGGGGCTTACCTCCTCGCTGGGCTTTCCGTCGTTAAGCACCATCTTGCCCACAAGTGGGACGTCCCTGTGGACGTGCTCTTCCTCCTCTCGCTCTGCCCGCGCCGAGACCAGGGCCACCACGCTGTTTACGTACCCTATGTGGGTGAAAGCCTGGGGGAAATTCCCCAGGAGCTCCCCCGTTCCGGGGTCGTACTCCTCTGAGAATAGCCCCAGGTGGTTTGCCACCCCCTCCATCCTGGCGAGGAGGTCTTCGGCTTCCTCCAGCCTGCCCTGTTCCACGAGGTTGTCCACGAGCCAGAAGTTGCAAAGAAGAAACACCCCCTCGCCGCCCTCGAGGCCGTCCTCGCCCCGATAGCGGTGGAGAAAGCCGTCGCGGCCGAGCTCCTTCCGGACGGCCTCCAGGGTCGACTTCGCCCTGGGGTCGTCGAAGGGGATGAACCCCAGTATGGGAAACACGAGGCTCGAGGCATCGAGGGCGTCGGTCTCGTAGTGCTGAACGAAGCTCTTCTTCTCCTCGTTCCAGCCCCTGGCGAGCACCTCGTCCCTTATCTCCCCCATGGTCCGCTCCCATTTCGCAAGTTCCGCGGGGAAGCCGTACCTCCTGGCCATGGTTATTCCCCTGTCCAGGGCCAGCCAGCACATGACCTTCGAATACACGAAATGCCAGGGGCCTCCCCTCACCTCCCATATGCCCGAGTCCTTCTCCGACCAGTGTTCCACGACGTGCTCGCATACGCCCCGGAGGTATGGCCAGGTGCCGGGGTGTATCTTCCCCACGTAGTCCGAGAGCTTCAGGGCCGCGTCCATGAGCTCGCCGTAGATGTCCAGCTGCCGCTGCCGCGCCGCGGCGTTTCCGACGCGCACGGGCCTCGAGCCCATGTAGCCTTCGAGGTGGGAAAGCTCCTCTTCGGCAACGTCCTCTTCCCCCCGGAGGCCGTACATTATCTGGAGCCTTCCGGTCCCGTGCTCCTTGAGCACGCCCGTTATCCACCTGAGGTACCCCTCGGTCTCCGATAGGTGGCCGAGGTTGAATAGGGCCCGGAGGGTGAAGGAGGCGTCCCTTATCCAGGTGAAGCGGTAGTCCCAGTTGCGCTCGCCCCCTATCTCCTCCGGCAGCGATGTGGTGGGGGCCGCGGCTATGGTCCCCGTGGGGGCGTAGTAGAGGAGCTTGAGCACCAGGGCCGAGCGCTCCACCATGTCCTTGTATTTTCCGAGGTCCAGGGTGCGCCCGGTCTCGGATTTCCTGAGCCATTCCCTCCAGTAGTTCTCTGTGTCCTCGAGGGCCTTTTCCGCCCTTGCCGGGTCGAGCCCCTCGCCGCTCGAGGGGCCGTAGCTCATGTTGAGCCACGCCCCACGCCCCTCCGAAAGGGTGAACTCCGCCTCGCACACGCAACCAGAGATGGCCATCTCCTCGGAGGAGGTCAGGTAGAGGCCCTCGCCCCCCTCGGAGCTCGCCAGGATGCCTTTCCCCTCCCTTCTCAGGTAGGCCCCGGCCCTGGCGTAGTCGAACCTGGGGTCGAAGGAGGCCCTGACCCTCACCTCGCCCTCCTCGCACCGGGCGAGCCTGAATATCTCGTGGCGCTCCTTTTCGGCCCCCCGCTCCACCCCCGGGTGGACGGGCATGAAGTCCGTGAGCTTGAGGAGGCCCGAGGGGGTCCTGAAGGTGGTGACGAGGATATTGGTCCCCGGCACGTACATCGCCGTGGACTGCCAGTCCTCACCCGCGGGGCTTACCGAGAAGCGGCCGCCCTTTTCGTCGTCCAGGAGGGCCGCGAAGATGCTGGGCGAGTCAATGTAGGGCATGCAGAGCCAGTCTATCGAGCCGTCCAGGCCCACCAGGGCCACGGTGTGCAGGTCCCCGATGATGCCGTAGTCGCTAATCTTCTTGTACATGAGCCCCTACTGCTGGCAGGCGGCCCTGCCCTTCAGGTGGAAGAAGAACTTGAGGCCCTTCCTGACCTTCTCGGAATAGAGCTTCTCGGAGATGTAGTTGCCCACCACCTTCTTGTTTATCTCTCCCAGGGTGGGATAGGGGTGCACCGCCCCCACGAGGCTCGTGAGCTTGACCTTGCCGTTTAAGGCCGCGACCCACTCGCTTATGAGCTCGCCGGCCTGGGGGCCCAGTATCTGTACGCCGAGGGGCCTTCCCCGGCCGTCGAGGAGCATCTTTATCCTTCCGGTCTCCTCCCCCTCGGCCAGGCTCCTGTCGTTGCCCCTGAACTCCTCGACCCAGACGGTGTATTCTATGCCCGCCTCCCTGGCGCGGGCCTCGTTCATGCCTATGCTGGCCAGCTCCGGGTCGGTGTAGGTGCACCAGGGCAGGAGGGTGTAGTCGGCCTTTCTCGGAAGGTGGAATATCGCGTTGCTTACCACGATGCCCCCCTCGTAGCCGGCGGCGTGGGTGAAGAGGAACTTGCCTATGGCGTCGCCGGCGGCGTAGATGTGCTTGTGCGCCGGGGTCCTCAGCCTCGCGTCCACCCTGATGCCCTTCCTGTCGGCCTCGACCCCTATGGCGTCGAGGCCCAGGGGGCCGTGGTTGCCCTGTCTTCCGAGGCCCAGGAGTATGCATTCGGCCTTGAGGCTCTTTTCCCTTCCCCCCTGCTCGACGACTACCTCCCTTTCGGAGCCGAGGTCCCTCACCCTCTTTATTCCTGTGTTCAAGTGAAACTCCACGCCCTCGGCCTCGAGGACCTTCATGAGGGCGTCGGCCATGTCCCTGTCCTCCTTGCTCAGGATCTGGCCGCTCCGCTGGACCACCGCGACCTTCGTGCCCAGCCTCGTGAAGGCCTGGCACATCTCCACGGCTATGGGGCCGGCGCCGAGGGCTACCATGGACTTCGGCAGCCGCTCGAGCGAAAAGATGTCCCTGTTCGTCAGGAAAGGGGTCTTGTCGAGCCCCTCTATGGGGGGCACGGCGGCGGAGGAGCCCGTGGAGACGACCCAGTTCCTGGCCGAATACCTCTTGCCCCCGAGCCTCACCGTGTGCTCGTCGGCGAACTCGGGCTCCCCGTACTCCACCTGCGCCCCCAGGGAGCAGAACCTCTCCTTCGAGTCGTGCTTCTGTATCGTGCCTATGACGTACTGTATCCTCTTCGCCACTTCCCGGTAGTCCACGGGCTTGGCCTCCACCCCGGGCAGGCCGAACCTCTCGGCGTTCTTCATCATGTGATAGACGTGGGCCGTCCTGATGAGGGTCTTGCTCGGCACGCACCCGTAGTGCAGGCAGTCGCCGCCGAGCCTTCCCTCTTTTTCGATGAGGATGGTCTTCGCCCCCAGCTGGGCCGCGCCGGCCGTGACCGTCAGGCCCGCCGAGCCGCCGCCGAGCACCCCTACGTCGTAGTCGAAATCAGCCATTTCACTGTCCTCCTATGACCCGGAAGTGGTTACGGGTTTCTTTCCCTTTTTGGACCTGTAGAGCTGGATGAGCTTCTTCGCCGTTATGGGGAAAATCCCCAGGAGGGCGAAGGAGGCTATCAGCCTGAAAGTGAATATCTCCGAGGCGGACTCTATTCTCCCGAGCTCCTTCCCCGCGTTGACGTAGACTATCGTCCCGGGGAGCATGCCCACCTGGGAGACCCAGTAGAAGGTCCGAAGCCTGAGCCTCGTGACCCCGAGGGCCAGGTTTATGAGCCAGAAGGGGAATACCGGGATCAGCCTGAGCGTGAACAGATAGAAGGCCCCCTCGCGCTCCACGCCCTCGTTTATCTTCCCGAGCCTCTGCCCGAACCTGTTCTGCACCCAGTCCCTCAGGACGAACCTCGCCACGAAGCAGGCTATGGTCGCCCCTATGGTGCTGGCGAAGGAGACCATCACGGTGCCCGCCAGGAGGCCGAAGAGCGCGCCCGCCGCCAGGGTCATCACGGCCGCCCCGGGAAGCGAAAGGGAAGTGACCAGTATGTAAATCCCCATGAAGGCCGCAATCATCTCCGCGCGGTGCTCCGAATAGAGGGCCTGGAACCCCTCCCGGGACTCCTTTACGTAGGAAAGCGTGAAGTACTGCCTGAGGTCGAATATCCAGAAGGCCGCAACCAGGGCCACCACGACCCCGACCACGGCTATCTTCTTTACGGTCTTCTTCTCCATCTCCCTCTCGCCCTATCCTCCTTCGCCCTTTTTCCCCAGTTTCCCGAGGCCGTAGAGGCCCGCGCCCCAGAGGCCGCTGTCCTGGTCGGTGACAAGATAGACGGGTATCTCCGAAAGGACCTCCGCCATCTTCGGCGAGCTCCGGAACTCGGCCCCGAACTCCCCGTGCTCGACTATCGCCGGCGTCCTCGCTGCAACGCCCCCCGCTATGTAAAGCCCCCCCGTGGCAAGCACCTGGAGGGCGTAGTCGCGGCAGGCCCTGCCAAAGAGCCGGGCTGCCCAGCGCAGAGTCTCGGAGTCCCCGGCCAGCCGAGAAGCCACCTCCCGGGGACCGAGCCTCCGGCCCGTGAGGAACTCGTGCAGGCGGCTCAGGCCCTCGCCCGAGACCACGGTGTTTCCCGTGGGATACTGATGGCCCGTGTCTCTCCTTACGAACTCCGCGAACTCGCACTCCCGTCCGGCGGAAAGGGGAAACTCGGCGTGCCCTCCCTCCGATGGCGCGGCGGCATATCCTCCCTCGCCGTCGGGGACGAGGGCGGCCTGCCCAAGCCCGGTGCCCGCGCCAATGACGGCCACGGCGCCCCCGGCGACGGCCCTGCCCGGGAGGACCTCCCTTGCCGAGTCGCCCACGGGCGATTTCACGGCCCAGGCCTGGGCCACGAAGTCGTTAATGAGCGCCGCTCGCCTAAGGCCCAGCTCGCCGGGACTGGAGATGTCTATGTCCCAGTCGATGAAGGGCGGAGAACAGTGCTTGCCGTTCCTCTCTATGGGGCCGGCTGCGGCTATCACGGCGATGTCCGCGCCTCCGGGGGCGAGGCCGAAGCCGGAGTCCACCAGGCCGCCCAGCAGGGCCTCGAAGGAGGGGTAATCCCCGGTATTCAGCCAGTGGGTCCCCACGAGCGAGAGCCTGCCGCCTTCGCCCGTCCCGAAGTGGGCGAACCTGCTGTTGGTGCCGCCTATGTCGGCTGCGAGTATTTCGGCCATCCTAAGAGAAACGATTGTGACGGCATTAGCCCCGGAGGCGCCCCTTTGCCCTCATTCCCAAACAATTATATCAGCATGGTGTGCTTTGGCAATAAGAAATTATAGGACCGAACAGCATCTAATTGATGTAAGCGCCCTTACAAGCAGAAGCGCGGCGGCCCCCTTGAGGGGGCCGCCGCACCGGGGCCTATTGGTAGGAAAGGGTCGTCTTATCGGTGTATATCACGTCGCACTTCTTTCCGCTTAGGCAATAGGTGACGCTGACCTCGACATCGGCCGAGCGGGTCTCTTTTCCGAAGTTCATCAGGAACCGCTCCTTCTGCACCTCCTTGGGCTGGAGCGCCAGGTCGTAGAACTCCTTTATCTGCCAGGCGCCGTAGCGCATGTATTTCTGGGTGTCCACGCCTATCTGGAAATACCTCTTCTGGTCTTTGAAAAGCTCCCGCCCGTCCTGGTCCTTTGCGGAGACGTCCAGTCTCACCTCGCCGGACCATAGTCAGCCGTCGGGAATCCTGTGGCCCGAGCGGTTTTCGAGCTCCACCGCCACGATGGCCGAGGGGGTCCACCTCGTCTCTCCCTTGCCCGGAAGGTGCTGGTAGCGGGAGACCTCAACGTTGAAGCCGATGCCTTCCCTCACGAGGTCAAGGTCGCGGCCGCCCATTATCCTGTGGCCCCTGCCCTTTTCCTTCATGTGGCAGTCCTGGCAGGTCCTGGAGCCCCCGCGGGAAACGTAGCCGTGCTGGTAGCTTCCGGAGATGGTGTTGCACTGTATTATCTCGCCGTTCGGCGCCGTGAGGGTGCCGTGGCACTGCATGCAGAAGAGGGCCGTCCTCATCTCGGCCGACTTGATGGTCTTATGCGCCGGCGACTCCTTACCGTGCACGCCGTAGACCGCGCCCTCCTCCGGCTCGCCCAGCCTTCCGATGGCGATGGAGGTGGCCTTGAGGTTATGGCAGCTTACACATCCCACGTTGAGCTTTGCGAGCTCCAGC
>JASFVA010000074.1:0-7138 GCA_050050055.1 Nitrospirota bacterium | reverse complement strand
GGGGGCTTCCATAGAGGTCTCGGACCTCCCCGATTACATCTTCAGCGAGAGGGGTCGGCCCGGCACCACGGCTCCCTCCGACCGGGAAGCCCTGGAGGCCGCCCTCGAAAGGAGCGGGGGCAACAAGACGCTTGCCGCCAAGAACCTCGGGATAAGCAGGGTCACGCTCTGGAAAAGGATGAAGCGGCTGGGCCTTAACTGAGTGCTTCTACGACCTTGCTCTCGTAAAGGGGAAAGTCCTCCAGGTGGAGGGGCCTCCCCCTCTGTTCGCCGAGGCACATGAGCTTGTAGTTTAGTTTCCGGATGTTCCTGATCCTTTCCCTGTCGTCGTCCAGGTTGTCGATGAGCTCGCGGAGGCTCACTATCTCCTTTCTTAGCTCCAGCTCCGGCGGCGCCACGCCGGCGTTCTTCAAGACCCTGTAGGCGACCCTCAGGTCATCGGGTATCCAGGTCTCGTCGTCGAAGACGAGGGGTTTGCCGGCGTTTTCGAGGTTCTCGAACCGGCCCTCCGATATGGCCCGCCGGATTCTTTCCTCAGCTATCCTTGCGATGGCCTCCATGCGTCTCCTTAAGCCACCCCGTCCACTGCGCGATGCCCTCTCCGGTCTTGCAGGAGACCTCGAAGATCTTCAGGGAAGGGTTCAGGGACAGGGAGTCTTTTATTATCCTTTCGGGGTCGGCGTCCACGTGCGGCCTGAGGTCCATCTTGTTTATTATGAGAGCCCTGGATTCCTGGAACATGAGGGGGTATTTCAGGGGCTTGTCGTGCCCCTCGCTCAGGCTCAGGAGCATCACCTTCATGTGCTCGCCCACGTTGAACTCAGCCGGGCAGACGAGGTTGCCCACGTTTTCTATAATGAGGACGTCGATTCCGCCCAGGTCCAGTTGGTCGAGGGCCTCGCCTATCATGCTTGCGTCGAGGTGGCAAGCTCCGCCGGTGTTTATCTGCACCACTGGCACGCCGAGGCTGCCTATCTGCTCGGCGTCGTAGGTGCCCTGGATGTCGCCCTCGATGACGGCTACCTTGAGGTCGCCGCCGAGCTGTTTTATGGTCTGCCGGAGAAGCGAGGTCTTTCCGGCTCCGGGAGCGGACATTATGTTCACCGCGAGGGTGCCGGTGGAGTCGAAGAGCCTTCTGTTTTCCGCGGCAATGCGTTCGTTGGCCTGGAGTATTTTCGATACCACGTTTATTTTCATCAATCCACCTCTATTTCCCTTACCTCGAGCTCGCGGCCGCAGGTGAACCTGAAGTCCCGGCCGCCGCAGTTGGGACATTCCAGCACGAACGCATCGTCGGTAGTGAAGTCTCGGCAGCATTCCGCGCACCGCCCCCCGAGGGGTATGTGGCTTATTATAAGCGATGCGTCGCGGGCAATGGTATCGGTCTTGGCGATGTCGAAGGCCATGGCCAGCGCGTCCGGCAGTACGCCGGACGCGCTTCCGATGTCCACTGCAATCGATTGGATGGTGCTAAAGCCTGCCTTCCTACAATGCTCCTCGGCTATGTCGAGAATGCTGAGGGCAATGGAGGCCTCGTGCATCAGCCCTCGGCAGCCTCCTTGGTTTTCTCCTTGTGGAAGGCATCGCGGCCGGCCTCTATCGCCGAGGTGACGGCCTCGCGTTTCTCCTGGAGCGTGCCCCTGCCCTTGTCGAAGGCCGCCTCCACGGTTTCCCTTGCCTGGTCGAAGGCCTCGTCCGCCCTCTTTCTGACGTCGCCCGAGAATTCCGTTACCCTTCGCCTGGTCTCGGGGCCCGAGTGGGGCGCCAAAAGCAGGGCAAGGCCGGCCCCCACTATGCCGCCGAGCAGGAACGAAAACATTATCGAGCCCGCGCTAGTCTGCTGTGTCTCGTTGCTCATCACTGACCTCCTTTTTCCCGTCGCTTTTTTTTGATGTAAGTCTGTTGGAAAGCACGTCGAAGGCGGCCTTTACGCCCGCCCCCATGGCGATCGTGCTGATCTTGGTCTTTCCCGACGCCTCGCCCAGGTAATGGGCCACGCCCCTGACGTTCTTGGCGGTGTCGGAGACGCGGGAGGACAGCTTCCTCACGTCGGAGGACATGTCGTTGATGGTGTCGGTTACGTTCCTGACGCTCCTGAGGGTCTCCTTGGTCTCATCCATGGTCGAGTCGAAGGAATCGCTGGTGTGCTTCAGGAACTCCCTCATCTCCTGGGCCGCTTTGCGCATTTCTACGAGGGTGTGGATGAGAAAGCCCACCCCCAGGGCGAGTATGAGGCTCAGCGCTATGGTCAGGGCATCCGGCATTGTCAAACAGATTATATCACACCGTAGGCCGGCCGTTAAGCGGTTTGCAAGGGAAAATATTTATGGAGAAAAAAGTGGGGCGTCGAGGTCTTGGCGGCAGTCCAAGGGACGCTTCGAAGTGAATTAAGCCAGTGAAATATGTATAATCACTCCATGCGCCACGTCATCATGGGCACCGCGGGCCACATCGACCACGGTAAAAGCCACCTCGTCAAGGCCCTCACGGGCATCGACCCCGACCGTCTGAAGGAGGAAAAGGAGCGGGGAATCACCATAGACCTGGGCTTCGCCGACCTCGTCTACCCCGACGGCCTCACCATAGGCATAGTCGACGTCCCGGGGCACGAGCGGCTCGTCAGGAACATGCTGGCCGGGGCCGGGGGGATAGACTTCGTGCTCCTCGTAATAGCCGCCGACGAGGGCGTCATGCCCCAGAGCCGCGAGCACCTGGCCATATGCGACCTCCTGAAGATAAAAGCCGGGCTCGTGGCCATAACCAAGACGGACCTCGTGGAGCCCGACTGGCTGGAGCTCGTGGCGGAGGAGGCGAGGTCCTTCGTAAGCGGCACCTTTCTCGAGGGGGCAGAGATAATCCACGTCTCCTCGGTTACCGGCGATAACCTCGACAGGCTCAAGGATTCCATAGGCGAGGTGGCGCGCAAGGTGGAGGTCAAGCCGACCGGGGGGCTTTTCAGGCTTCCGGTGGACAGGGTCTTCACCCTGAAAGGTTTCGGCACGGTGGTGACGGGCACGGCGGTTTCCGGCTCGGTGGGCCTCGACGAGAGCGTGGAGATACTGCCCCGGAACCTGACCACCCGCATAAGGGGGCTCCAGAGCCACGGGAGGCCCGTGAAGAGCGTCTCGGCGGGCCAGCGGGCCGCCCTCAACCTCCAGGGGATAGAAAAGGAGGACCTCCACCGCGGGGACACGCTCGTGTCGGTGGGAAGGTTCTCGCCAACGCGGACGATAGACGCTAAAGTGGAGATCCTGAAGAACGCTCCGCCCCTCAAGAACAGGGGGCTTGTGCACTTCCACCTGGGGACCTCCGAGACCGTGGCGAGGGCGGTCCTCTACGGAGCGGAGAAGCTGGGGAAGGGCGAGAGCTGCTACTGCCAGCTGAGGCTCGACAACCCCGTGGTGGCCCAGTCCGGGGACCGGTTCGTAATCAGGAGGTTTTCGCCCGTGGACACCATAGGCGGGGGCGTGGTGCTCGACCCTTCGCCGAGGAGGCGCAGGAAGAAAGAGGGGCTCGGCGACCTGGAGGTCTACGAAGGGGGCTCCGCGGCGGAGAAGATAGCGACCAAGGTGGCGAAGGCCGCCCTGAGGGGCATGCCGGTGGCCGAAGTCGAGGGATGGCTGAAGGCGGAGGTGCCCGAGATATCAAGGGCCGTCGAGGAGCTGCTCTCGCAGGGCCGGATAAAGAGATATGGAGACGTGCTGGTGCATGCCGAGGCCCACGAGGCCCTCAGGCAGGCCGTGAGGAGAAGGCTCGAGGAGTTCCACCGGAATAACCCCCTGAGGCACGGAATGCCCAAGGAGGAGCTCAGGGGGACGCTGAGGATGGAGCCCAAAATATTCGCCGGCATGATCGCGGCCCTCGACGAGGTGAGCGTGGAGAAGGACATCCTTAGGCTCAAATCGTTCAAGGCCGCCGTATCGGAGGAGGACAAGTCCAGGGTGCTCAAGCTCCTCGAACAAAGGGGTTTCCAGCCGCCGGAGAAGAAGGAAATCGCCGCCGAGCTCAAGACCAACGAAAAAAGGGTCTCCGACATCCTGGGATTCCTGGCCAAGGAGGGCTCGGCCGTGCGCATCAACGATTCGCTCTACCTGAGCAGGGCCTCCTACGACAGGCTGGTAGATATCTTGAAGGGTCACTACGCGAGCAAGCCCGACATGACCGTTGCCGAGTTCCGCGACCTCCTGGGCACCACCAGGAAATACGCCCTTCCGTACCTCGAGTACCTGGACTCGAACAACATAACCCTCAGGGTCGGTGACGTCAGGAAGCTGATACTCAAGTGACGGCCCGGCGGCCCGTGCACCGTCGCCGCAAGGCGGACTGCAAATTCCGGGGCTCCGCCTCGAACCCCGGTTCATTTTCTTGCTTGCCCAGGAGGGCGAGCCAGACTCCGTTTCGCCGGGATTTTCGAAGGGGCCCCAGTAAGGCGTAAAGAAAGTAGATAGTGAAACTCTCCGCAATAATATTGGCGCTTCTTCTGGCCCTTCCGGCGTGGGCCCGGGCCGAGGTCGCGGTGCGCGACGGCCTCGCCGTGGCGGGCGAAGCGACGACCCTGGCCGCCCGCACCAAGGGGCTCCTTCTTCCCAGGGGAGGGGAGCTGGTGGAGTTCCGCGTGGACGGGGCCGTGCTGGGGAAAAGCCTCTCCGGCGGAGACGGCTGGGCCTACAGGGAATTCACCCCCGCGGGGGAAAGGCTGTACGAGGTGGCCGCCTCCTCCGGCGGGGAGAGCGGCACTGGGCACCTGCTTTCCGTGAAAAGGGGGAAAGGCGCGGTCTTCGTAGACGTCCAGGCCGCCCTTTTAGAGCCGCCGTTTTCAAGAGAGCCCCGCGAAGGCAGCCTGGAGGCGCTAAAGGGAATAGGGGAGATGTTTCCCCTGGTCTATCTTTACACCTCGTTTCCGGAAGCGGCGGTCAGGGCATGGCTCGAGGAATACGGTTTCCCCCCGGGGCCGCTCCTCGGGTGGAGGGGCGGCAGGGTCTTCCACGAGGTCGAAGAAATGGGCATAGGGGTGAGGGCCGTGGTCGGAAGCGCGGATGTGGCCGGCTCCGCCAGGGACTACGCCGAAGGGCTTTTCACTTTCGAGCCCTCCGAAGAGGCCGAGGAGGCGGAAAGCTGGGAAGAAGTGAAGAAGGCCCTCGAGTGAGTTTGGTCCCGTAACGCGCAGGGGAGTTCTGCGGGGCAAGCTTGCGGGGGTAACAGGTGCATGATAGTTGGAAGTGCGTAGCACTGCCCTGACCCGCCGGTCTTCATCTCATGCCCCGGGATGCCCGCCAGCGGAGTTATAATATTAATATGGTGAAGGTTTCATATTTATTGATGGGTATACTCCTCATTAACACCATGGCAGGTTGTTCCGCTCCCCCTTCCGAAAACACAGTGGCGGAGGCGATTGCCGATTATTTCGAGAGGGGGAATTATAGAGTTATTGACCTGAAGATTGGAAAGATAGAGGGCGTGCCCCTATCTGAAAAGAGATATATGGGGACCCCCGGTTATGTCGTTCATATCGATTCCATTACTTTAGCGCCCCGGGCGGATGAGGACATTGATATTGGGAAGGGCAGGGAAGGCGCGCGGCTTACCTTTTCTGACGCGCTCGTCAGGGTGACACGGGATATGAAAGACAAGGACTTGTGGCGCGTTACCATTATCTCGGGAATCGGTGTGCTAATACCGGCTGGCTGATGGCGAATGCCCCGGCTTGAGAAGCCGTCTTGGTGGCTTGGCTCGGCCCGTATGGAGTTTTCGGCCCCTGAGGCCCCATCCCCGGGGCACAATAGGCGAAGGCCCATCCCGGCCCGGGATACCGGAGCAGCACTGCGGCATATGGCAGGGCGGGAACGGGCAATAATTATAAAGTATTGCTTTACATATCATTTATAATATGATAATTTTAAAGCGTATATGGACCCTCTAACACATACTCTTTCGGCTGTGGTCGTAAGGAACCTGGGATTCCGGGGCAGGGCGTCGCTGGGCGTGCTGGTGATCTCATCGCTGGCGCCGGACGTGGACTTCCTCACCAGGCTCCTGGGCGCCGAGGCCATGCTTCGCTACCACAGGGGAATAACCCACGGGGTTCTGGCCCTCCTGGTCGTGCCCTTGGCCATGGGGTTTCTGTACCGGAAGAGCAAAGGGGGGTTCCTCTACTTCTGGTTTCTCGCGACCCTTGGATACGGCCTGCACATAGCCCTGGACCTCACGAACCATCACGGCACGAGGCTGTTCGCCCCCCTCGACTGGGAGCTCTATTCGGCGGACCTCACGTTTCTCGTGGACCCCTATCTGGCGGGGGCGCTGGCCCTGAGCCTGCTTGTGGCGTGGCTTGCAAGGGAACGGGCCCGGGCGGTGGCATTGGCAACCATGGCCGTGCTGGTCCTGTACCTGGGGGTCAAGCACCATTACCACGACAAAACCGAGGAGTTCCTGAGGGCTTCGCTCGATGAGTATGTCATAGAGAAGGTCGTTCCCATGCCCAGCGGTTTCATGAGGTGGTGGTTCATAGCTCGGGGGGACGGGGAGATAAAGACCGGCGTTGCGGACCTCTTCACGCGTTCGGTCTATGTGCACAAGACCTATCCCGCAGGAGGCCCCGACCCCGCGGCGGAGCGCTCGAAGACGGCCAGTGTTGTCAGGAATTTCATTTATTTTGCAAAATATCCGTACCCGGAGGTTTCCGCAAGCGGGGGCAGGCGCATCGTGAAATGGAGAGACCTCAGCTACGGGTACGCCCCTCCGGAGCGGTTCACCGCCACCGTGGTCATGGACGGGCAGGGCAGGCTCGTAAGCTCAAGGCTGGTGTTCTGAAATGAAAATGAAGGTCTGCGAGATATTCACAAGCATCCAGGGCGAATCCTCGTACATGGGCATGCCCTGCACATTCATCAGGCTCTCGGGGTGCAACCTCTCGTGCTCCTACTGCGACACGGAGTACGCCATGAAGCCCGGCGTGGAGCTCAGCGAGGACGAGATAATCAGCGAGATATCCCTCATAGGGGTGAACCTTGTGGAGATTACCGGTGGGGAGCCGCTTTTACAGAAAGGAACGCTCCGCCTCATAGAGAGGCTCATTAACGAAGGTTACAAGGTCCTGGTCGAGACCAACGGAAGCATGCCCATCCGGGACATCGACCCC
>JASFVA010000073.1:0-7240 GCA_050050055.1 Nitrospirota bacterium | reverse complement strand
CGGAGCGTCCATCGATGCGTCCTTGAGCTTCTCCACAGCCGCAGCAAGGGCAGCCCGGGCCTGCCTGACGCGGCTTTCCTGGGCCTCTATCACTTCTTTCCGGGGGCCTTCATCGACGAGGCTCAGACTTTCGCGTGCCTCCCTGTGGCGGGCGTCGGCCACATCAAAAGCCCGTCTTGCGGCGTCCATCTGTTGTGCCGATATGGCGCCGTTTGAGTAAAGGACCCCGGCCCTCTCGAAATCCTTCCCGGCCTTTTCGAGTTCCGCTTTGGCCTGATTGAGACGGGCGCGAGCCTCCTCGAGTTCCTGGGGCCTCGCTCCAGCTCTGAGCTCCCTGAGCCTTGCCCGGGCCTCGTCGATGGCGGCTCGGCGGTGAGCGGCCTGGGCCTCAAGCTCAGCGCTATCCAAAGAGGCAAGTGGTTCTCCCTTTCCGACCCGCTCGCCTTCGTCTTTTTGAAGCTCCATTACCCTCCCGGGAATCTCAAACCCGACGTCTACCTCGGTGACCTCGACATTGCCAGAAAGAAAGAGCGCGCCTTCCTCCGGCCCCTGGTTGGAGAGCTTAAGGAAAAGGGCAGCGCCGCCGGCCACAAGCCCGGCCATTAGAATCAGTGCGAATAATTTACCTTTCACTTGTATACCTCCGAATAAATGTCTTCTCCTAGGGCTTTCCTTATGGCGGCGATTGCCGTGTTCCTGTCGAAGACAGCCTGGTGGTACTCGGCTTCCGCCCTGAGTAGCGCAGCCTGCGCGTCTATCACGTCGGTGCTCGTTCCAGCCCCGGTCCCGAACCTGAGCTCTTCCACTCTGAGGTTTTCCCTGGCGGCTCCGATTGCCTTTTCCGTTACTTCTATCCTTTTTTCAGCATCCCCGAGTCTCAGGTATACGTCCCTGACTTCGCGGTTTATGCCAATCCTGAGGGCCCGCTCCTCCTCCCTTGCCTTTTCAATCTCCATGCTTGCCTTACCGGCACGCGCCTTCGTGAGCCCGCCGTCGAATACAGGGAAGGAGACCTTAAGGGCCACCTTCCAGTCTTCCTCGAACTCGATGTTCGAGCCCGAGCGCTCCATGTACTGGCCGGTGAGGTGGACTTCGGGGAGTTTCTCTCCTTTGACTATTTCAAGTTCCTTGGCTGCAACTTTCTGACTCACAAGGGCCGCTTTGTAGTCGGGCCTCTGCGCAAGGGCAATCTCCACTGCGTTATCTGCGGGCGGAGCGTTATTAATTGCGCTCTCGTGGAGGATGGTGAGTTCCCCTTCGTCGCCCTCCATTCCCATGAGGGCGCGCAAGAGCTCGTACGAGCTCTTTATGCTGTTGCTTACGACGAGGGCGTTCTGGGTGGCATGGGCGAGCTCCACTTCGGTCTTGAGGAGTTGCACCCTGGCGACCGTCCCCGCCTCAAGAGCTGTTTCCGCGTTTCTTCTGTGTGATTCGAGTTGTCTAACCGAGGCCTCGTTTGCATCAAGAAGCCGTTCAAGCTGGGCGATCTTGTAATATACGCTCGTTACGTTGAATATGAGCTCCTGTCTGTTGAGGGTGAGCCGCTCTTCGGATATGTCTTTTCTCAGCTCGGCGGCGGTTACCCCTCTGGTCAGCCTTCCCCCCCTGTATAAAGGAAGCGTCGCGGTAATGCCGGTCCCATAGATGGTGTTGTCGAACTCCGGGAACCCGCCCGTGAAAGGTGAGCCGGAAATGGGCGTCACCGGCATGTCGAAGCGGGAGCGAGTCGCATCGCCCTCGATATTTAACCGCGGCATTCTCCTGGCCTTGGCCTCATCGATGCCATATTCTCCGGCGTCCGCATCGGCCCGTGACACGCCCATGGCCGGGTTGTGGGCGAGGGCGTACGCGATGACCTCCGAGAGGGTGAGCTGTCTCACCTGTTCACCGGCAAGTGCCGACGCAGGAAAGAGCATAAGAAATATAATCATGAGTGCCGCCTTATTCATAAGAGCCTCCTGAACACCCTTAATTGTCAATTCTCACGCAGGTTTCGTAGTTGCGCCAGAGCTTCATGCCTTCCCGCGTGAGGGAGAATGAATACCCGCTCAGGGACCACCTGAGCGTAACGCCCTGTACCATGCCAATGATCGAAAGAGCGGACGCTTTGGGGTCGAGCCCTTTCTTCATATAGCTCTCCTTTTGAGCGTCCTTGATAATCGATTCGAGGGCCGAGGCGTAGGAGTCGATTCCCTTAAGCAGTTTTTTCTTGAGCTTTTCGTTTCCCCCGTGGAGTTCCTCGGAAAAGACGAGACGCGGAATGCCCTCATTCTTTTGTATGTATTCAAGGTGGAGCATGAACGCCTTCTTAAGCTTCATAAGGGGAGAGCCGGGCAAGGCGATTACCTTCTCCATGTTTCCGATAAGCCCCTCGCTGATGCTATCCACTGTCTCCCGGATAATCTCGTCCTTCCCCCTGAAGTGCCTGTAGAGGTTGGCCTCGGACATGCCGACCTCTTTTGCCAGGCCGGCCGTGGTGAGGCTCCTCAGCCCTCCTTTGGCCACGAGCCTCAGGGTCGCCTCCACTACCTGCCTGCGCCTCACGTCACCTTTGACCTTCGCGGCCGAAGTCATCCGCCCCGCCTCCTAAGTGAGTATTCGCTCACATTATAGCGCGGCCCCCGGGCCTTGTCAAGAGGGAAGAATTACATGGTATGACTTGAATCATTGACTCCGGGTTCCCGTAATTGGAACATATGATTGAAATTCCTCATGCAATGGCGTATCATGAGCGCAATGATAATCGAGTCGCTTAACGTAGGCCTTCCGAAGACGCAGGTATTCTGCGGCAAGGAGGTGAGAACCGGCTTCTGCAAGAGCCCCGTGGCCGGCTCGGTTCGGCTCACGAAGCTGGGGTTTGAAGGAGACGGCGTGGCCGACTTGAAGCATCACGGTGGCGGTGACAAGGCCGTCTGTGTTTACAGCACGGAGCATAACCCCTACTGGGAGAGCGTCCTGGGGGTCAAGCTGCCGCCTGCGCCCTTCGGCGAGAACCTCTCGGTCTCGGGCTTGAGCGAGGAGGACGTCTGCATCGGAGATGTCTTTCAGGCCGGGACCGCCGTCCTGCAGATAAGCCAGCCGCGGCAACCTTGCAAGACCCTTGCCGCGCGCTACGGAAGGAACGACATGCTGAAGCTTGTGGTGGACTCGGGCCTGACGGGGTTTTATCTCAGGGTGCTGGAGGAAGGAACCGTGAAGAAAGGGGATATACTTGTTCTTAAGGAAAAAGACCCCCGCGGGGTGACAATTTCGTTTGCCAACAATGTATATCACCATGACAGAAAGAATTGCGAGGCGATTGAAAAAGTCCTTTCCGTTCCCGCCCTTTCAGAAAGCTGGACACGCTCATTTGATGAATTGAGGGAAAAGTGCGGATAAAGTGGTCTTTCATATTTGTTTTCATTTTTCCGGTTGTCCTTTTTGTCGCGGGCCCTTCCAGCGCTACCCCCGGGTACTCCGAAGCGACCGGGCAGGGCTGCAGGACCTGCCACATAAGTGCCGAGGGAGGGGAGCTCACCGAGACCGGGCTTGAGTATGCGGCCTCGGGCTACGTGTGGCCGCCGGAGGGCGGATATAAAGTGCTGGGGCCGATAAGAAAGTCCATAAGGCTTGTTGTGGGGATTTTTCATATCGTAGCGGCGTTCCTCTGGTTCGGCACTATCTTGTATGTCCACATACTCCTGAGGCCGGCATATGCCGCCAGGGGCCTTCCCAGGGGCGAGGTCTTTCTGGGACTCGTCTCCATGGCGGTGGTGGGAGTATCGGGAGTGCTGCTCACGGTATCGAGGATCAGCAGTCTCAGCGTTCTTTATGAGAGCACGTGGGGCATTATGCTCTCCGTAAAGGTCGCCCTCTACCTGGTAATGGTCTCATCCGCCCTCTTTGTGGTTCTTTTCGTGGGACCCAAGCTCAAGAGGGGAATGACGAAGGCCGTCCATCCGAAGGGGGGTGTCTTCGATCCCCTAACCCTCTCGGCATTCGACGGAAAAGACGGCAGACCCGCATATGTTGCATATAAGGGGAAGGTCTTTGATATGACCGATCTAAAACTCTGGAAAAACGGCATGCACATGAAACACGCCTCCGGCTCGGACCTTACCGACTCGCTTTCTAAAGCCCCGCACGGCGAGGAGAAGCTCGAACCGCTGAAAATTGTAGGCTCCTATGACTCGGAGCGCAAGCCTGAAAAAACCGCGCCCCAGAAGGCCTTTTATTTTATTGCCTACATGAACCTGGCCATCGTTTTTCTGGTCCTTATAGTAATAGCCTTCTGGAGGTGGGGCGTATAGGCTTCGGCGGACGTATCTGATGGGCGCCGGGTAATCAGAAAGAGCTTGACAACACCTGAGGGGCGCGCTATCATATAACACAGTGGTTATATGTTAGCGGTGGAGCCTGAGCTCCGGGAAGGCGTTACAGGGAACTGAGAATGAGTTTGGTCGAGGCATATGGCATTTCCAAGGTCTATAAGGCCGGAGAGGTCGAGATTAGCGCTCTCAAGGAGGTCAGTTTCCATATAGAGACCTCGTCATTTGTCTCCTTCGTGGGGCCCTCGGGAAGCGGTAAGACGACGCTTCTTAACCTTATAGGCTGCCTCGACAAGCCCACCGACGGCAGCCTGAGGGTGGCCGACACGGATGTGTCCGCCCTTGACCGGAGGCAGAGCGCACAGTTCAGGGGCGACAATGTAGGTTTCATTTTCCAGGACTTCAACCTCATACCGGTGCTAACGGCTTACGAGAACATCGAATACCCCCTTCTAATGGTTCAGAACATCGGGCCCGGGGAACGCAGGGAAAAGGTCTCCGAGCTCCTGGAGGCGGTCGGCATGTCGGAGCAGAAGGGCAAGTACCCCGACCAGCTCTCGGGGGGCCAGAAGCAGAGGGTCGCGGTGGCCAGGGCGCTGGTCACGGGCCCCAAGCTCGTACTTGCCGATGAGCCCACCGCGAACCTCGACCACGGGACCGCCTACATGGTGATAAATCTGATGAAAAAGATGAAGGACGAACTGGGCACGACATTCATATTCTCCACCCATGACCAGAAGATCGTCGGAGAGGCGGAGATCCTCTATACCCTGGAAGACGGCCGCATAGTGAACGAAGAGGAGGCGCGGCATGTATAATCTCTTCAAGATAGCCGTGAGGAACCTCCTCAGGTACAAAAGGAGGACCTTGCTTACAGCTTCGCTCGTAACAGTCGGGGTCGTGTTCGTACTGGTGTTCGTTGCCATCTCGGGCTCCTTCAAAAACATGATGGTGGGCCAGATAACGGACTCCTTCCTCGGGCATATCCAGGTCCACAGGAAGGGATATGTGGCGTCCATAGACAACCTGCCCCTGACGCTGGGCATGAAGCCCCAGACGGTCAAGAAGGTAGAGGGAGCGCTCGCCGGGATTCCAGGGATAGAGGCATATTCTCCCAGGATAAAGTTCGGCGGCATGTTCAGTAATTTCGTGGAGACCACAAACGTGAGGCTGAACGGGGTTCATCCCGACAAGGAGGCCCGGACCGAGCCTCTTCTGCTTGACAGGATAATAAAGGGCGAGAAAGGCATTGAAAAGGGCAAGATAATCGTCCCCGAGCTCATTGCGCAGGGGATGAAGATAGGGGTGGGCGACGTGGTAGTTGTGGTGGCCACCAACAAGGACGGCTCGGTAAACGGCAAGCAGCTGGTAGTGGGCGGCATAATGGAGAGCGCCACGGGGCCCGGCGGCCGGGACGGTTACATCCACATAGAGGACGCTGCGGACGTGCTGAGGATGGAGAGGCCTGAGATAAGCGAAATTGCGATTAGGCTTACGGATTTCGGCAAGCTTGGCGAGGTATACGGAGCGCTCCACGGTGAGCTTTCGAAGGAGGTCAACGAGAAGGGGAAGCCCGTCTTCGAAGTGCACACATGGGAGAAGCTCTCGCCTTTTTACAACATCGCCAGGATGATAGACTTAATGACCTTCTTCATAAAGCTGACCCTCATCGCCATTGTCCTGATAAGCATAATGAACGTCATGATAATGGCCGTCTACGAGCGCATAAGGGAGATAGGCACCATTGCCGCCATAGGCACACTGCCGGGGAAGATTCTTACGATGTTCGTGCTTGAGGGCTTAAGCCTCGGTGTATTCGGAGCCCTGATCGGCAACGCAATAGGAATAGCAGTTGTCTATGCCCTTAACGCCGCCAAGCTAACCTTTGACTTCGGCAGGCAGAAGGGGCTGGTGCTTTCACCGACAATAAGCCTGAATGACGTGATTGTAATTTCGGCGATAGTGGTTGCCGTTTCGGTGCTCGCGAGCCTTCAGCCGGCGTTCAAGGCATCAAGGATGGAACCCATCAAGGCTCTGAGGCACGTATAGGAGGGCCGAATGAAAATATCCCTTGGGATTATTGCCGTGCTTTCCATATTGGCGCTTGGATTGCCGGTCTACGCGGTGGACGGAAATCAGCTGCTTAACGAGATCGACAGGAACCTCAACCCCGACTCCTACGAGTCTTACAAGAAGCTCGTAAACATAGAGCCTGACGGCGATAAGAAGGAGTTCGTGCTTTTCACCATCAAGAAGGGCAAGGACAAGGTGGCCGCGCTTTTCGTCTCGCCCGCAAGCGAGAAGGGCAGGAGCACGCTCAGGCTTGGGGACAACATGTGGCTCTACCTGCCCGGCGTGGGCAAGCCCATCCGCATTACCAGCCTCCAGTCGGTAGTGGGAGGCGTGTTCAACAACTCAGACATACTGAGGCTTGATTATTCGGCGGAATACGATGCCGTGGAAGTGGAAGATGCTGGCGAAAAATATATCCTTCATCTGAAGGCAAAAACGAGAGATGTCGCATACGACAAGCTCACGATGTGGGCCGACAAGAAGAGGAAGCTCCCTCTGAAGATAGAATGCCTTACGGAGGCGGATCTCCTCATTAAGACCATCTACTTCAGGGAGGTAAAGGACTTCGGCGGAGGCATCGTCAGGCCCTCGGTCATCGAGACCGACAGCCCTCTCTACAAGGGGCATAAATCCGTGATGATATTCGCAGGGATCAAGAAGAGAGAGTTCAAGGACGAGGTCTTCACGCTCACGTTCATGCCGGAGCTCGAGTCTTTGCGCAAATGATTTCTTCGCCCGAGGAATCTTGCGAGCCATCAAAGAAACTCAAAGTCTTAGTATCCTCGCTCATACTTTTCCTGATAACAGTGCTGCCGAAATTATCTTTTTCCGAGGAGTACGAGTTCGACGCCTCCGAGTTT
>JASFVA010000072.1:0-7324 GCA_050050055.1 Nitrospirota bacterium | reverse complement strand
CCACCATAGAGGCGCATATCTCGAACATCCACAAGCGCGAGGACTACAGGAGGAGGTCCTTCATAGCCGAGGTCTCCGAGGGGCAGATAAGCGGCTTCGGCACCGACAGCTACCTCCTCGCCCTGAGGGCGGCTTCGGGTCTGATCTCCAAGATATAGCATGCCGAGGAACGACCGACTGAAAAGACTGCGGAGACGACTGCGGCCGGTCGACGCCCTCTTCGTCACCAACCTCAAAAACGTCCGCTGGCTCACGGGCTTCACCGGTTCGGCGGGCTACGCCCTCGTGACGGGCACGGAAAACATCCTGGTGACCGACTTCCGCTACAGGGAGCAGTGCGCGCGGGAGGTCGAGGGATGGGAGGTGGTCATAGAAAAGGGCGGGCCGGCCCAGGCGCTTAAACGCCTGGGCCGGAAGCTCGGCATAAAGACCCTGGGCGTCGAGGACACGGTCTCCGTGGGTTTCGTGGAATCCATAAAGAAGGCTTTCAAGAGTGTAAGGCCCATGAGGGGCGTCGTCGAGAAGCTCAGGGCCGTGAAGGACAAAGAAGAGATAGAGGCCATCGAGGGCGCCGTGAGGGTCGCCGAAGAGGCCTTCAGGAAGGTCAGGCCCCATATAAGGGCCGGGGTGTCGGAAAACGCCATAGCCTTGAGGCTCGGGGAGAGGCTGCGCAGGGAGGGTTCGGAGGGGCTGCCTTTTGATATAATAGTTGCCGCGGGAGAGAACTCCGCGCTGCCGCACGCGAGGCCTTCGTCGAGGCGGCTGAGGCCCGGGGACCTCGTGATAGTTGACTGGGGTGCTCGCCTCGGGGGTTACTGCTCCGACATGACGAGGAGCTTTCTCCTGAAGGGCAGGGGGCTGGCGGAGAAGAAGGCGATTTACTCCCTGGTGCTCGACGCAAACCGGCGGGCGGTGGAGAAGGCCCGGGCCGGGGAGGACACGGCCTCCATCGACAGGGCGGCGAGGGATGTCATAAAACGGGCTGGCTACGGGGAATGCTTCGGCCATGCCACGGGACACGGGGTGGGCCTCGACGTTCACGAGCGGCCGGGCATTTCCTGGAGGCGCAGCACCAGGGTCCGGGAGGGTATGGTCTTTACGGTCGAGCCCGGCATATACGTTCCGGGGCTCGGAGGTGTTAGAATAGAAGACTTGATTGCCGTGGGCCCCCGGGGGAAGAGGGTGCTCACGACCCTTTCGAGGAAGATGGAGACTATATGACCGGGAGGTTATCGTTTGGTATCTACAGCTGATTTCAGGAGAGGCCTGAAGATAGAGTACAAGGGGGAGCCCTGCGAGATAGTCGGCTTTCAGCACTCGAAGGTGGGCAGGGGCGGCGCCCTCGTCAAGACGAAGCTCAAGAGCCTTATCACGGGAGCGATACTCGACGACACCTTCCGCTCCGGCGAGAAGTTCCCCACCCCGCAGATGGAGGAGAAGAAGATGCAGTACCTCTACGAGCAGGACGGGATGTACTACTTCATGGACAGCGAGTCCTACGAGCAGCTCCCTCTTACGAGCTCGCAGCTGGGCGACGCCATGAAGTTCATAAAGGAGAACGAAATGGCGAGCATCCTCTTTTACAAGGGGAAGCCCGTGTCGGTGGAGCCGCCCATGTTCGTGGAGCTCGAGGTGACGGAGACCGAGCCGGGCTTCAAGGGCGACACCGCCTCCGGCGGCAGCAAGCCCGCGGTGCTCGAGACGGGGACCACGGTGAAGGTGCCCTTCCACATCAACGTGGGCGACAGGGTCAAGATAGACACCAGGACTTCGGAGTACATAGAGAGAGTGAAATGATGGAACTCGAGGACCTGAAGGAACTCATCAATTTCCTGAAGAACACGGACATAACGGAGGTCTCCATCGAGACCAAGGGCACGAAGGTCAGGCTCAGGAGGGAGCACCTCATCGGGCAGCCCGCTCCGAAGCCCGGCGGGGCCCCCGCAGCCGGGGAGGCCGCCGCGGAGGCCGAAGCCCTCGCCGCCCAGGAGGACGAGTCCCACAGGCTGATAACCGTCACCGCACCCCTCGTGGGCACCTTCTACCGGGCGCCTTCCCCCGAGGCCGCGCCCTTCGTGGAGGTGGGAGACAGCGTTAAGAAAGGGCAGGTCATCTGCATCATCGAGGCCATGAAGCTCATGAACGAGATAGAGAGCGAGGCCGACGGGGTGGTGGCCAGGGTGCTTGTGGAGAACTCCCACCCCGTGGAGTACGGCGAGCCTCTGTTTCTCTTGGAACCCTTGCAGTAATGAAGCTCTTCGATAAGATCCTCATAGCCAACCGCGGAGAGATAGCCGTCCGCATAATCCGAGCCTGCCGCGAGCTGGGCATAAAGACGGTGGCCGTCTACGCGGACATCGACAGCGAGGCCATGCACGTGCAGCTCGCCGACGAGGCCGTCTGCATCGGCCCGGCCAGCTCGCAGCAGAGCTACCTCAACATCCCCAGCATCCTCACGGCGGCCGACATCACCGACTCCTCGGCCATCCATCCCGGCTACGGGTTTCTCTCGGAAAACGCCCACTTCGCCGAGACCTGCGCCTCCTCGGGCATCGTGTTCATAGGGCCGACCCCGGAAAACATCCGCATCGGCGGCGACAAGGCCAAGGCCAGGGAGACCATGAAGAAGAAACACATACCCGTGGTCCCCGGGAGCGAGGGGCTGGTTTCCACCGAGGAGGAGGCCGTAAAGATAGCCAGGAAGATAGGCTATCCCGTAATGTTCAAGGCCTCCCACGGGGGCGGGGGCAAGGGCATGAAGATAGTGGGCTCCGAGGGCGAGCTCCGGCACGCCTTTCACGTCGCCCAGCGCGAGGCCATAACGGCCTTCGGCGTCAAGGACCTGTACCTCGAAAAATACATCCCCGAGCTCAGGCACATAGAGGTGCAGATAGTCGCCGACACGGACGGAAACATCGTGCACCTCGGCGAGAGGGACTGCTCCATCCAGCGGAGGCACCAGAAGCTCATAGAGGAGTCCCCCGCGCCGAAGGCCACGGCCAAGTTCCGGAAGAAGATAGGCGACCTGGCGGTAAAGGCCGCCAGGGCCATCAATTACCGCAGCGTGGGCACCGTGGAGTTCGCCGTGGACCCCGGCTGGAACGTGTATTTCATGGAGATAAACACCCGCGTGCAGGTGGAGCACCCCGTAACGGAGGCCGTGACCAACATAGACCTCATCAAGGAGCAGATAAAGCTCGCGGCGGGGCTCCGCATAGACTACAAGCAGTCGCAGACGAACCCCAGGGGTCATGCCATCGAGTGCCGCATAAACGCCGAGGACCCGTTCACTTTCACCCCCTCGCCCGGGAAGATAGAGTTCATGAACGTCCCCGGCGGACCGGGCGTGAGGGTGGACACGGCCGCCTTCACCGGAGGGGTGGTGCCGCCGCAGTACGACTCCCTGGTGGCCAAGCTCATCGTGCACGGCAACAACAGGCAGGAGGCGATCGCCCGGATGAGGCGCGCCCTGGACGAATTCATCATCGAGGGCATAAAGACGACCATACCTTTCCACAAGAAGGTGCTGGCGCACCCTGACTTCATAAAAGGCAATTTCAACACGGGCTTCGCGGACAGGTTGAACGGACGAGGCCCTTAGAGTTACAATATCCGCATGGGGGGAAACGGGGATGACCGCTACGAGATCCCGTAGAGGCTTCTATCATGGGGGCATCTGCCTCATCACCGACAGGGATTCCTGTCCCTTGACCGTCCTGGAGATGGCGCGCGTCGCTCTGGAGGCGGGCATAACCTGGATCCAGTACCGCGACAAGAGCAGGGACAGGCTCGCGGCCTTCAGAACAGCCATGGCCCTCAGAGAGGTCACCGCGAAGCACGGGGCGTGCCTGGTCATCAACGACTACGCCGACATCGCCGTGGCCGTGGGCGCCGACGGCGTTCATCTGGGGCAAGAGGACCTTCCGACCCGCGAGGCCAGGAAGGTCACGGGAGGGCGCATGATAATCGGAATATCCACCCACAGCGTCGAGGAAGCCAGGGCAGCCGAGGGCCAGGGCGCCGACTACATAGGCTTCGGTCCCGTCTTTCATACCGAGACCAAGGACGCCGGAGCGCCCAGGGGCGTCGAGGGGCTCAGGAACATCAGGGACTCCGTGGGCATCCCGGTGGTGGCCATAGGAGGAATCGACGTAGACAACTGCGCCTCCGTCTTCGAGGGCGGGGCTTCCGCGGTTGCCGCGGCCTCCTCGGTCCTCTCCGGCGACATTCGCGGCAACGTCTGCTGCTTTGTGGAACTCATCGAAAAGCTCGCGCGGAGCGCCTGAACCTTGACCGAGGACCAAAGAAAAAAACGGCTTCACATAAACACCGACGTCTTCATTAACCGCGTCTACCACGCCGAGGGGCTCGACCTCAGCTCCGACGGCATGTACCTCTATACCAGGCATCCCTACGTCGAGGGAAGCATAATCGACCTGAGCTTCAAGCTCGGCGACATCGAAATACACGGCCCCGCGAAGGTGATCCATACCCAGCCCGGCATAGGTTTCGGGGTCCACTTCACGGACCTCAAGGAAGAGGACGCTGAAAAGATACGGGACTACGTCGAGAGGCTGGGCTCGGAGCAGGCCAAGGGCGCCCCTCCGATCAAGAAACGCCCGCTAACCTGATTAAAGCCCTCTGGCACTCCTCCGAGGCGAGCTCGAGGGCCCACTTGCCCCGGTCCCTTTCGGGTATTACGTTGCTTATTCCCCTTAGCTCGAGCACGGGGACGCCGTAGCGCTTGCAGACCTGAGCCACGGCAGCTCCCTCCATGTTCTCGCAAACCGCGCCGTAGCGCTCGACTATTTCGCTGGCCCTGTCCATCGTCCCCGTCGAGGCGTTCACCGTGGCGAAGACCCCGGCCCCGGCGCCTTCGAGCAGGCGGGAGGCCCTCCTGAGGAGCCTCCCGTCCATGGGGAACTCGTTGAAGTATTTCCTGCCGCCCTTCCTGAGGAGCTCGATGCCGATTTCCTCCAAGCCCTTTAGGCCGTCTTCCGTGAGCACGCCGGCGTCGGCGTAGACCTCCCTTTCGGCAAGCGCCACGTCGCCGGTGGCGAGCCCGCTTCCGGGGTACGCCCCGCCCACGCCGAAGACCACGGCCTCCGAGGGAGCGAACCTTTCGCAGAGCACCGTGGCGGCCCATGCGGCGTTGGCGATGCCCATGCCCGAGGTGATGTGAACGACGCGGGCGCCGCCGACCCTGCCCGTGGAAATCGAGGGGGAGAGTGTCTTCCGGGACTTCATCTCCCCCAAAAGCAGGGAGGACTCGAAGGGCACCGAGGATATCAGGCCGATGGATTTTCCTTTTGGCATGAAGAATTATAACATCCGGCTTTTACTTTTCCACTCGTTCCTATAGAATTTAAGCCGTGAAGAAAGGACGCATAATACTCGGCGTGGCCGTGGCCCTCGTCGTCCTCGTGGTCGTGGCCATGGCGGTGGTGAAGGCCGTCTACCTGGACAAGCTGAGGCCTAAGATTGAGGCCGCGGCCTCCGAGGCCACCGGCCTGGAGGTCACCGTGGAGGGGATGGGCTTCGACGTACTGCCCTCCCTTGCCGTGGCCGCAGAGGGCGTCACCGTAAAGGGAGAGAAGTCCGAGGTGCTGTCGGTCGGCGAGGTGGATATCGCCGTGGCCCTCGGCCCCCTGCTTTCCCGGAGGGTGGAGGTCTCCCGCGTTCGCGTGGTCGGGCCGGTGATAAACATCGTGCGGGACAAAAGCGGCAGATACAATTTCGAGGGCAGGAGGGCGCCCGCGAAAACGCCGGAGGCGGAAAAGGAAGAGGGCGGGCCCTCGCCGCTTGCGGCGGTGTTGGCCCGTGAGATATCGGTCGTCGACGGCAGTTTGACCTATCTGGATGAAGCCACGGGAAGCACGGCCTCCGTGCGCGACTTTGACATAGAGGTAAGGGACGTCTCCGTGGAGGGGCTTTCCTCGACGAGGGAAGTCCGGGAGCTAATTAAGTCCGTAGCCTTCAGGGGCGCCCTTGATGTCGAGAGCTTCGAGGCCGGCAACTACACGGTCTCCGACATCAGTTCCGACTACGCCTGGGAAAACGGCGTCCTCGACATCGAGCCCATGGAGCTGAGCCTCTACGGAGGCAGGGCCGAGGGAAAGTGCGTCATCGACCTCAGGGGCGAAAGGCCCAGGGTGGCGGTCACCCAGGGCGTAAAGGGCCTGGACCTGGGCAGGATGGTCAGGGAGACCAGGGGCAGGGACGTCCTGAGCGGCAAGGCCGACCTAAGCGCGGAGCTCTCTATGGAGGGGGCCTCCGCCTCGGAGGCGAAGAGGAGCCTGGAGGGGACGATTTCGCTCCGGGGGGCAGACCTCAAGCTCAAGGGCGCGGACATAGACGCCTCGCTTGCCAAGCTCGAGGAGACCCAGAAGTTCAACCTCTTCGACGTCGGTTCCTTCTTCGTGCTCGGCCCCCTGGGGCCGCTCCTGACCAAGGGCACCGACTACGCAGGCCTGGCCGCGGACGGAGTGAAAAAGGGGGGAGAGAGCCTTATCACGGAGTACGTCTTCGACTGGAGGATAGACGACGGCGTGGCCACGGCGAAGGACGTGGCCTTCGCCACCCGGGAAAACAGGATGGCCTTCGACGGAAGGCTCGATATAGCCAACGAGCGCTTCGCCGATCTCACGGGCGCCGTGCTGACCCCCGGGGGCTGCGCCAAATACACGCAGACCATAGTCGGGCCCTTCAACAAGCCCAGGGTGAAGGCCGAGGGGGTCGTAAAGAGCCTCGTCAAGCCCCTGAGCTCTCTCTTGGGCAAGGCAAAGGACGTGGTGACCGTTGGCGAATGCAGGCCCTTCTACACCGGCTCGGTGGAGCACCCGGCGCCCTGAGGCTCTTAGCCCCGCCTCAGTGCACCGAGCAGGAGAAGCAGGGGTCGTAGGCCCGGACGAGCATCTCGCAGAGTAGCCTCAATTCATCGGCGGGTTTCCCCGCGTTTTCCCGAACCAGCTTTCCGAGGTTCTCCTCGAGGCTCATGAAATTATGCGCCGTCGGCGTTACTATGTCGGCCCTTTCCACGACGCCCCTCCGGTTTACGGCGTAGGAGTGGTAAAGGAGGCCCCTGGGCGCCTCGGTCAGGGCGGAGCCCTCGCCGTCCCGGAACCTGAGATCCACCCACGGCCTTTCCTCCGGGAGACTCTCCAGGAGCTCGATGCACTCGCTTACGCAGTGCGCGATCTCCACGGCCTGGGCAAGGGTGTTCTGGAAAGGGTTTCGCGATGGCACGAAGCCGACCCCGGCGGCGAGGCCCTTGGCGTCCGTGTGAAGGTCGTCGAATTTCAGGTTTGTTCTCGCAAGCGCACCG
>JASFVA010000071.1:0-7482 GCA_050050055.1 Nitrospirota bacterium | reverse complement strand
GGACATAGTGGAGTACTGGAAGCGCATCTCCTACGACCTCACCGACGTCCAAAAAAAGGGGCTCGACCTCTTCAGGAGCTATCTCGCGGAGCTCGGGCTCTTGAGGCCGGAGTGATATTCCTGCAGCGACATGATCGTGACCTTGGTGGTCCTCAGCATCTCCAAGGCGTTGACCACGGCCCCGGCCCCGGCGATGGTAGTGGTGTAGGGAACTCCGTACTGGAGGGCGCTTTGCCTTATTGAAAACGAGTCCTTCTGGGCCTGCGCCCCGCTCACGGTATTCACCACGAAGTCGGCCTCCCGGTTCTTGATGAGGTCGACTATGTGCGGCCTTCCCTCGGCCACCTTGTTTATGACCTCGACCTCGAGCCCTCCCTCCTTGAAGTAGGCCGCCGTGCCCCGCGTGGCCACGATGGAAAAACCCATCTCGGCAAGTTTCCTCGCCAGGGGGGCGGCAAAGGCCTTGTCCTTGTCCTTGACGCTGAATATTATCCTTCCGGATGTCGGTATGATGTTCTTCGACGAGGTCTGGGCCTTCGAATAGGCGAGGCCGAAGCTCACGTCGATGCCCATAACCTCCCCGGTGGACTTCATCTCCGGACCCAATATGGTATCCACGCCGTAGAACCTGTCGAAGGGGAAGACGGCTTCCTTTACGGCCATGTGCCCCAACGTTCTCTCTTCGGTAAATCCGAGCTCTTCGAGGGTCTTCCCGGCCATCACCTTCGCGGCCATTTTCGCAAGGGGCACGCCCGTTGCCTTGCTCACGAAGGGCACCGTCCTCGAGGCTCTGGGATTGACCTCGAGGATGAATATCTCGTCGCCCTTGACCGCGAACTGGACGTTCATCAGGCCCACCACGTTAAGCTCTCTTGCCAGGGCCCGCGTCTGGCGCTTTATCTCCTCGGTGAGAGCCGGGTCAAGAGAATACGGAGGCAGGGCGCAGGCCGAGTCCCCGGAGTGTATGCCCGCCTCCTCGATGTGCTGCATCACTCCCCCGACGACCACGTTCTCCCCGTCGGAGACGGCGTCCACGTCCACCTCCACGGCGTCCTCCAGGTACTTGTCCACGAGCACTGGGTGCTCCGGCGAGGCCTTGACCGCCCTGTTCATGTAGTCCACCAGGGAGGCCTCGTCATAGACGATCTCCATGGCCCTGCCCCCGAGCACGTAAGACGGCCTGACCATCACCGGGTAGCCTATGGAGGCCGCGGCCTCCTTGGCCTCCTCCACGCTCATGGCCGTGTCGCTGTCGGGCTGCCGAAGGCCGAGCTTGTGAAGAAGGTGCTTGAAGCGCTTCCTGTCCTCTGCCCGGTCGATGGAGTCGGGAGACGTGCCGAGTATCCTCACCCCCTCCCGCTCAAGCGGCACCGCGAGCTTCAGGGGAGTCTGGCCGCCGAACTGCACTATGACCCCCGTGGGCTTTTCCTCGTTTATTATGCTCAGCACGTCCTCCAGCGTGAGGGGCTCGAAATAGAGCTTGTCGGCCGTATCGTAGTCCGTGCTCACGGTCTCGGGGTTGCAGTTCACCATTATGGTCTCGTACCCCAGCTCCCTGAGGGCGAAGACCGCGTGGACGCAGCAGTAGTCGAACTCTATGCCCTGTCCTATCCTGTTAGGCCCCGACCCCAGTATAACAACCTTCTGCTTGCCCGACGTGGCGGCCTCGCACTCCACGCACGGAACGCTCCCCTCGGCGACGTTGTAAAACGGCCTTTCGTAGGTCGAGTACATGTAGGGCGTGAACGCCTCGAACTCGGCCGCGCAGGTGTCGACCATCTTATACGCGGCCCGCATGTCATAATTCATACGAAGGTTCCTGATCTCCGCCTCGGTGGCCTCCAGTAGCCCGGCCAGCCGCCTGTCGGAGAACCCGTATTCCTTGGCCTCCTGAAGGAGCTCCCGCGGAAGAAAATGTGGGGCGAGGCTCTCCGTCTCCTCCCGTTTGATGCCCCGGGCATAGCTCTTTATCCTTTCCTCGAAATCTATTATCTGCTTCAGGTTGTTCAGGAACCAAGGGTCTATCCACGTAAGCTCGTATATCTCCCCGAGGGTGAATCCCTGCCTTATGGCTTGAGCCAAATACCATGCCCGGTCCGGTCCCGGGGTCTTGAGTTTCCCCTTTAGCTTTTCCTCCGGCGCGGCCGCTTCCTCGAAGCCATAGGAGTCCGACTCGAGGCTCCTCAGGGCTTTTTGAAGCGCTTCCTTGAAAGTCCTGCCGATGGACATCACCTCGCCCACGGACTTCATCTGCGTGGTCAGCACCGGGTCCGCCTCGGGAAACTTCTCGAAAGCGAACCTCGGGACCTTGACGACGACGTAATCGAGGACGGGCTCGAAAGAGGCCGGGGTCTCCCGCGTTATGTCGTTGGGAATCTCGTCGAGCGTGCGCCCCACGGCGAGCTTGGCGGCTATCTTCGCGATGGGGAAACCGGTGGCCTTGCTGGCCAGGGCGGAGCTCCTCGAGACGCGGGGGTTCATCTCTATGACTACCATGCGGCCGTTTTCCGGGCTCAGGGCGAACTGGATGTTGCTCCCCCCGGTGTCCACGCCTATCTCCCTGATGATGGCGATGGAGGCGTCGCGCATCATCTGGTATTCCTTGTCGGTCAGGGTCTGGGCCGGCGCGACCGTTATGGAGTCGCCGGTGTGGACTCCCATGGGGTCGAAGTTCTCTATGGAACAGATGATGACCACGTTGTCCTTTGCATCGCGCATCACCTCCAGCTCGAACTCCTTCCACCCGATTACCGATTCCTCTATGAGCACCTGCCTCGTGGGGCTGAGCTTGAGGGCCCTTTCCAGGTGTTCCTTGTATTCCTCCATGTTATAGGCGATGCCGCCGCCGGTTCCGCCCAGGGTGAAGGCGGGCCTGAATATCGCCGGAAAACCTATGTGGTCGACGGCCATGAGGCCCTCCTCGACGGACTTCACCGCCGCGCTCCTGGGCACCTCGAGGCCTATGGAGGCCATGGCGGCCCTGAAGAGGTCCCTGTCTTCGGCCTTCTTGATGGCCTTTAGCCTCGCCCCTATGAGCTCGACCCCCGTCCTATCCAGCACTCCGGACTCGGCGAGCTCCACCGCAACGTTCAGCGCCGTCTGCCCGCCCATCGTGGGAAGAAGCGCGTCGGGCCTCTCCTTTTCGATGATCATGGTTATGATGTCGGCGGTAATGGGCTCGATGTATGTGGCGTCGGCCATCTCCGGGTCCGTCATGATGGTGGCCGGGTTGGAGTTGACGAGGACGACCGAGTATCCCTCCTCCCTGAGGGCCTTGCAGGCCTGGGCCCCGGAGTAGTCGAACTCGCAGGCCTGGCCGATGACTATTGGGCCCGAGCCTATGATGAGTATCTTTTTGATGTCACTCCTCTTGGGCAACGCCGCCTCCCACGAAATCGCCTATTCTTCTTGTAACCACTTCGGAGTCTTCCTCGTTCTCCGAAGAAAACAGCGTCTCCTCGGTCCCGTCATTAAATAGAAGGTTCACGGTGTAATAAGTCTTCGTCTCCCCAAATCCCGGCAGCGCCTGGCCGTGCTGTATGGCAATCTTGGCGACGAAATCGACCCCGTCGGGATTTTCCGGCTCCACGACCACCCGCCCTCTTCTGACCTCTTTCAGATCCGAAAGCCTGTGGGAGCGCTCCTCCCCCATGAACTTCTTAATCCGAAGGGAGACTCGGTCGGAGGCCTTGTCCATAACTGCCTCCAGGTACTGCTCGTAGAAAACATACTTCCTGAGCACCAGAAACAGGACCACGAACAACGCTATTATCCCGGCCACATGGGCAACGGCGAACTCCAACCCACCGAGGAGCGACGCCCCCACGATTATCACGACCACGGCCCCCGAGGCGAGGCTCGAGGTCAGCTCGGGGGTGAATATGCCGCTATGGAGAACGCTCTCCATGCCCGCCCTGAAGGAGCGGGTCCTGAGCCTCAGGCGCGAGTCCTCTAATGTCATCTCGTAAGTTTCCGGCATTGCGCTCCAATAACCCCTTTGTCCATCGATTGCTCAAAGCCGCAAAGAAGGTTCACGACGCCTCTATTATCTCTCTGAACCTCCCGAAGATGTGGGCGGCGTCGTTGGGACCCGGCCCGGCCTCGGGGTGGTGCTGCACGGAGTAGAAGGGAATTTCCACGTGCCTCATCCCCTCCTCGGTCCCGTCGTAGAGGTTCCTGTGAGTCATTACCACCCTGTCGCCCAGGCCCTTGACGTCCACGCAGTAGTTGTGGTTCTGCGTGGTAATCTCCACCTCCCCCGTCTCCAGGTCCATGACGGGATGGTTCCCCCCGTGGTGGCCGAACTTGAGCTTGTAGGTCCTGCCGCCCAGGGCGAGGCCCATGATCTGGTGGCCCAGGCAGATGCCGAAAAGCGGCTTTTTGCCCATTATCATCTTGGCGGCCTCCACGCCGTAGGTCACCGACTCGGGGTTGCCGGGGCCGTTGCTGAGCAAAACACCGTCGGGGTCCATCTCCAGAACCTCCTCCGCCGGGGTGAGGGCCGGCACGGCCGTGACCTCGAATCCGTGGTCCACGAGGCGCCTTAGGATGTTCAGCTTCACGCCGAAATCATAGACCACGATTCTCAGGGGCTTGGGATGCCCCTCGGGGTCCTTCTCCGCCCACTTCCACATCCCTTCCTTCCACTCGAAGGGCTCCGGGGAGGTGACCTCTTTTACGAGGTCCATGCCGCCGATTCCAGGGTGGGCCCTTGCCTTCTCCAGGAGGCTGCGGGGCTCCACGTCGTCGGTGGAGATTATCCCCATCTGGGCGCCGAAATTACGTATATGCCTGGTAAGCGCCCTGGTGTCGATTCCCTCTATGCCCACGATGCCGTGTCTTTCCAGGTAGTCCCCCAGGCTCCCCTCGGAGCGCCAGCTGCTTGGGAAGTCCAGGTACTCCTTGACCACGAAGCCCTCGACCTTCGGCCCGCCCCCGGACTCCACGTCCACCCGGTTAACGCCGTAATTGCCTATCTGGGAGCTGGTCATGGTGACTATCTGGCCCTTGTAGGAGGGGTCGGTCAGTATCTCCTGATAGCCCGTCATGGAGGTATTGAAGACCACCTCTCCGGTGGTCTCCCCCTCGGCGCCGAAGCCCCTTCCCTCGAAACAGGTGCCGTCGGCCAGAACCAGGAACGCCCTCACCCCTGCCATTCGTAGATCTTCCCTCCGCTTATAGTGATTATGGGCGCACCCTTAAGGGGCCAGCCATCGAATGGTGTATTTATACCTTTAGATATAAAGTGTTGTGAGCTAACCTTAAAGTTCTTCTTTAAGTCCATGATTGTCACGTCCGCCCTGGAGCCGGACTTCAGGGTGCCGCTTTTAAGGCCAAGTATCCTCGAGGGGTTAAGCGACATCTTCTCGATCAACCGGTCGATGGTAAGAATCCCGTCCTCCACCAGGGTAAGGGAAAGCGCCAGGGAGGTCTCGAGGCCAGAAATCCCGGGCGGCGCCTGGTCGAACTCCCGGAGCTTTTCGTTTCTGTGGTGGGGGGCGTGGTCGGTGGCTATGACGTCTATGGTGTCGTCCCTCAGGCCCTCCTTGACGGCCTCGACGTCCGCCGGGGTCCTGAGGGGAGGGTTCACCTTGGCGTTGGTGTTGAACCCCTTCACCGCGTCCTCCGTGATGGAGAAGTAGTGGGGGCAGGTCTCCGCCGTGACCCTGACTCCGCGGACCTTGGCCTGCCGGATTATGCCCACCGACCCTTTTGTCGATACGTGGGCCACGTGGAGCCGCCCGCCGGTAAGCTCGGCCAGGGAGACGTCCCTGTAGACCATCGCCTCCTCCGCCGCGCTGGGGATTCCCATGAGCCCCATGGTCTGGGAGAGCAATCCCTCGTTCATCGAGCCGTCCTGGGACAGGTTCAAGTCCTCGGAGTGCGAGATAATGGGCACATCGAAAGCCTTGGCGTATTCCAGGGCCCTTCGCATTAGCAGGGGGTTCATAACCGGCCGGCCGTCGTCGGAGAAGGCCACGCAGCCCTCCTCCTTCATCATGCCGAGCTCGGCCAGCTCCTCGCCCCCTATTCCCTTCGTAATGGCCCCCACGGGATAGACCGAGCAGAAACCCTCCTTCTGCGCCTTCCTGATGATGAACTCGGTGATGCCGGAGTTGTCGTTCACCGGCGAGGTGTTCGGCATGGCGCACACAGTGGTGACGCCGCCCCTCACCGCCGCGCGGGTGCCGGTCTTTATGGTCTCCTTATACTCGAATCCCGGCTCCCGAAGGTGGACGTGCATGTCCACGAGGCCCGGCGCCACGTGCTTGCCCCCGGCGTCAATTACGCGGTCCCTGGGGCCCAAAAGGCCTTTCTGGGCCTTCCCCCCGGGGTACAGGCCCCTTATGATGCGGCCCTCTATGAGGATGTCGAAGGCCCCGTTGATTCCCTGCGAGGGGTCCACGACCTGGCCGTTCTGGATGAGGATCTTCATTGCTTCGCCCCCGCCAGAAGATACATCACCGCCATCCTCACGGCGATGCCGTTGGTGACCTGCTCCAGTATCACCGACCTGTCGCCGTCCGCCACGGCCGAGGTGATCTCTATGCCCCTGTTCATGGGTCCCGGGTGCATGACTATGGCGTCGTCGTTTGCCAGGGCCAGCCTCTCGGTGGTGAGGCCCCAGTTCTTGAAATACTCCTCCTTCGATGGAAAGAACCCCGTTCCCTGCCTCTCCAGCTGTATCCGGAGCATCATCACCACGTCCACTCCCTTGAGGCCCTTGTTCATGTCGTAGAAAGTCTCCACGCCGAGCTGTCCGATCACGTCCGGAAGAAGCGTGGGGGGGCCTATGAGCCTCACCTTCGCGCCCAGTTTCTTCAGGCAGTAAATGTTCGATTTCGCCACCCTGCTGTGGGAGATGTCGCCCACGATGGCGACGGCGAGCCCCTCGATGCCCCCCTTCTTCTCGCGCATGGTGAAGGCGTCGAGGAGGGCCTGCGTGGGATGCTCGTTCATGCCGTCCCCGGCGTTTATCACCGATGCCTCGAGTTCGCCCGCCAGCAGATGGGGCACGCCCGAGGAGGAATGCCTTATGATCATGACGTCCGCCCCGAGGGCCTGGACGGTCAGGGCGGTGTCTATCAGGGTCTCCCCCTTCACAACGCTGCTCGAGGAAACCGAGAAGTTGACCACGTCGGTGGAGAGCCTCTTTGATGCCAGCTCGAAAGAGGTCCTCGTCCTGGTGGAGGGCTCATAAAAGAGGTTCACCACGGTCCTCCCCCGGAGGGTGGGGACCTTCTTGATGTCTCGCATGAGGACGTCCTTGAAGCTCGCCGCGGTGTCGAGGATGAGGGCTATCTCGTCGGCCGAGAGGTCCTTGATGCCCAGCAGGTCCTTGCGCTTAAGCATCCCCGGCTTCCTTCTTTCTTATGACGACCAGGTCCTCGTGGCCCTCCTCCTCGAGGAGCACGTCCACCCTCTCGTCCAGGGAGGTGGGTATGTTCTTGCCCACATAGTCCGCCCTGATAGGAAGCTCCC